>CAXGVD010000025.1:0-13119 GCA_964012695.1 uncultured Opitutia bacterium | reverse complement strand
GAGAAATCGATAAAACTGAGAAACTCTTTGCGGAAAGAAGCAGGCTCGACGAGCTGGAGGCCGACTTGGAAAAGCATTACAAGAACTATTCCGACCGAACTCCCGAAGAAGTGGAATCGGTCGTGCAGGTCATGTGGCGGGCGAATTTCCTAACAGTCTGGGTCTGGCCGAGTTTTCGGCGGGCCAAAAAAGAAATGCTGGGATTCGTTCGGAAGACCGACCCTGGCTTCGGTGAACTCCAAAGCATGGGCGAACGGCTTGGGGAATCTCTGAAGGAAAGGAACGAGCTGAAAGACGCGCTCAAGGAAAAAGCAGCTGAACACCTCTCCGCCGAGGACTTTTCCAAGGAAATCGATCGGTTGAAGGATTTTTCCTTCCGCCTTGAGAAAGCGGCCGACCTTCTCAATCAACAAAACTGCATCCTCCGGGAACCCGTCGTCCTCGAAGACCTGACGACTAAATTTCGCCTCCTACTCAAGAGCAAGGATTGCCTGCCCGATCTGTGCGCCTTCAATGACGCCCTCCGGACCCTGGACTCCACTTACCGCTGTGACGCCTTCATCCGCTCGGCATTGACCTTGGACGGACGCCTCGAAGAAGTCTTCGCCAAACGTTTCCTGCGGGAACTCTGCCGGGAGCTTTGCCGCGAGGAACCGGACTTCCTCGAATTTCGCGGTGACGAGATCGAGCGAACCCGCAAGGAACTTGATTCGATTGAAACCGAGCTTCGCGATTCGTACTGCCGGATGATCGCTGCCACCGCCCCCAACCCCAAGGAGGTTCCCTCCCAAAACGCGCGCAGAGTCGGCGAAAAAAGAGGGTTGGCCTTGCTTAAGCACGTCGGAGCAAAGACCAAGGCCCGCGTGACCGTGCGCGAGCTACTTCACCGAGCAGGCGACGCCCTCAACCATTACTGCCCCTGCTTCCTGATGACGCCCTCGTCAGTCGCCGACTACCTTCCACCGGACCATTCCTTTGATCTCCTAGTCATCGACGAAGCCTCCCAAATGCTTGTGGAAGAAGCCGCCGGTTCTCTCTTGCGCAGCAAGCAGCTGGTGGTGGTGGGAGACCGCCAGCAAATGCCGCCCACCCGCTACATGGTATCCACTCTGGAGGTTCCCGAAGACGAGGACAAAGACGAGTCCATACTCGAACGGGCGAGCCTCGCCCTCCCCTACAAGCGGCGACTGCTCTACCACTACAGGTCGGAAGACGAAAACCTCATCGCCTTTTCCAACCGCGAATTTTACGACGGAGAACTTCTCACTATTCCCAACCTCCAGGAGGATCCAACCTTAGGCGTGCGCTTGATACGGGCGGGAGGCGTCTACGAAAGCGGTAAAGGCGGTTCATCCCGCAACCCCAACCCGGTGGAGGCGGAAAAGGTGGCCCAACTCATCTTGGAACATGTAGAGCAATTCCCCGAACGCTCCCTAGGCGTGGCCGTTCTCAATTTGCGGCAGGCCTCCCGGATCGAGGAAATCTTCGACGACTTGGCCACCAATAACCAAGCCGTCACGGAATTCCTGAACCGTTGGCAAGACACCCCCGAATACTTCTTCATCAAAAACTTGGAGAACGTACAGGGAGACGAACGAGACGTTATCCTGATCGCCACGGTCTTCGGGAAAAACGCGGAGGGGAAAGTCCATCAGCGCTTCGGCCCGATTAGCCAACCACTGGGAGAAAACCGAATCAACGTGCTTATCACCCGGGCCAAGAAACGCGTGATTCTCTGCACCTCTTTGGAACCCAACGACATCACCCTTGAAAAGGAAGGTCCGCAAGTTCTATCCCGTTACCTCGCTTACGCGGACACGGGCGCGGTTCACGCTGATCAGGACAACTGGAGCCACGAAAGTTCCTCATCTAGAGCCGAGGAATGGTTCAGGTCCAGGCTGGCGGAAGATGGCTACCAAGCGGATTGCCAAGTGGGCGTCAGCGGATGGAAGGTGAACCTTGGAATCAAGAACCCGGACAACCCGGAGAGCTACCTATGCGGCATTGAGCTGGACGGAGCATCCTATCACCTCGCTCCCGGAGCCTGCGACCGAGATGTCGGACGCCCCTTCATACTGTCTTCCAGGGGATGGAAGATTCTGCGAGTCTGGAGCATCGATTTCTTTCACGACCCCGAAGCCGAATACGCCCGCATCCTAAGAATCGTTCGGGACCTGGAACGAAAACCAAAGGATCCTTGACGACGCGTACTCTCTCCTTTCAATTGACTTCTGCAACCGCAAACAAGCCACCCGCATGAGCAAGATTTTTCCGGCAATTCTCCTCACCTTCACTTGGACCGCCATCGGCAAACACGGCAAAACGGTTCTCTTCGACGGCTCGAATCTCGATGCCTTCGAATTCGCCCCGGGTTCTTGGGAAATCGAACCAGACGGCTCCGTGGTCTGCCGCATGGCCGAGATAAAAGAAAAGAACGGCAAGACGCGCCTGCGCGGCATGGGCTACCTGTGGACGAAGAAAAGCTTCGCCGACTTCGAGCTCTCCCTCGCCTACAAGCTTTCCCCCGGAGCCAACTCGGGCGTCTTCTACCGGACGGACAAGAACAACCCGGTACAGGGCGGCTTCGAACTACAGCTCATGGACAATGAGGGCTTCCAAAAGAAGTCCGGCCGCAAACTGCCTCCCCGCAAGCTCAACGCTTCCTTTTACGACGGCGCCGCACCCGCGGGAGACTTCTCCAAACCCGTGGGCCAATGGAACCGCCTTCAACTGGTGTGCAAAGGTCCGCAAATCACCTGCCGCCTCAACGGCAAGCTGGCCTTCCAGGTGAATGTCGAAGACTGGAAAGAAGCTGGAAAGAACCCGGACGGCTCCACCAACAAGTTCAAGACCGCTCTAAAGGACTTACCCCGAAAAGGCCGAATCGGCTTCCAGAACCACGGGCAAGTAGTCTGGTTCAAGGACTTGGTTATAAGCAAACCGTAACTCGCTCCGACTCTCTCGCCACTTTCGCTTTGCCGCAAAAACGCGCTTGGCCTAAGGGGCGGTTCCCTGTGAACTGACTTCCATGAACGAAACCCTTCGCCTGCTTCGTATTCTCGCCTGGTTCTCGGCCTCCGCCGCCACAGGCTTTCTTCACGCCAAGGTCGAACGGCCGAGCTTCGTCCTCTTTCTAGTCGATGACCTGGGCTACATGGACGTAGGGGCCTACAACCCAAGTTGCTTCTACGACACGCCCCATGTGGACGCCCTCGCCAAGTCGGGGATGAAGTTCACCGATGGCTACGCCGCCAACCCAGTTTGTTCTCCCACCCGCTTCGGTATCCAGACGGGGCGCCATCCCACCCGCAAGGACGCCACCAATTTCTTCTCCGGCAGGCGCGGCGGTCTCTTCGCCTCGGCGCCCCTGCACGACAGAATGGACTTGGAGGAAATCACGATTGCCGAAGCACTCAAAAAGAAAGGCTACGCCACCTTCTTCGCGGGCAAGTGGCACCTGGGACCAACCGAGCAGTTCTGGCCCAAGAAACAGGGCTATGACATAAACGCGGGCGGCTTTTCCAAAGGCGGCCCCTACGGCGGCAAGAAGTACTTTTCCCCCTACGGCAACCCCCGACTGAGCGACGGCCCAGACGGCGAACACCTGCCCGATCGCCTCGCCGCCGAAACCTGCAAGTTTGTCGAAGAGCAAAACGCCAAGGGCAAACCCTTCTTCGCCATGCTCTCATTCTATTCCGTACACACGCCTCTCATCGGCAGGCCCGATCTAGTGGAGAAATATAAGAAGCGTGCCGCAAAGAAGACTGGGGCTGAATTCGGCAACGAAGAATTGATCTGGCCAAAGAACAAGGGGACACGCAAGGTCCGCATTCTTCAAAAACATGCCGTCTACGCTGCCATGGTGGAAGCGATGGACCTCGCCGTCGGACGAGTGCTGAAAAAGCTCAAGGCTCTCGGCATTGATGACAAAGTAGTGGTCGCCTTCACATCCGACAATGGCGGCCTCTCGACCTCGGAAGGTTCTCCCACCTCCAATCTCCCTCTGCGCGGCGGCAAGGGGTGGCTCTACGAAGGCGGCATTCGGGAACCTTTTCTCGTTCGCTGGCCCGGAGTCACCAAGCCTGGCTCGGTCTGCTCCTCCCCCGTCATGAGCACGGATTTCTTCCCCACCTTCGTAAAGGCCGCCGGCGGCAAGCCGAAAGGCGTAGGCCCCATCGACGGACGAGACCTCATGCCCCTCCTAAAAGGGGGCGAAGAGCAGGAGGACCGAGACGCCCTCTACTGGCACTACCCCCACTATAGTAACCAAGGCGGCTTCCCCGGAGCCGCAGTCCGTATGGGCGACTGGAAGCTCATCGAACGCTTTGAGGATGGGAAGGTCCACCTCTACGACCTCTCCAAGGACATCGGCGAACGAAACGACGTGGCCGCCAAGCACCCCGACCGAGTGACCGCCATGCGCAAGAAACTGCACGCCTGGTACGAGGAAACGGACGCCAAGTTCCTCCAACCCAAGTCCCCAGACGGCCCCAGACCCTGGCGCCCAGGCAAGTAAGCGTCCTTACTCATGCCCGCCTCCGCCAACGGCTTGCCCGAGTTGCGCCCGAGGCGCCTTCTCCTTTGTGCGGCGTTGGGAACCGCACTGTGGATGATCCCCGTTCCCGCGGGGCTGGAAACGGAGGCTTGGCGTTGCTTCGGGGTGTTCGCGGCCACCATTCTTGCCCTACTGGTGAAGCCCTTGCCGATGGGGCCTTCGGTCCTGTGCGGCTTGTTGGCCCTGACCGTCTTCAACGTTATCGGGGAAGACTCCAAGTCCTCCCTACAAGCGGCCTTGAGCGGATACGGTGACACAACCTCCTGGCTCGTACTGGCCGCCTTTCTCCTAGGAAGCGCGATGATTCACTCGGGTCTCGGCAGGCGCATCGCCCTGACTCTAGCGTCGCGTCTGGGTGGAACTGTGACGGGTCTGGCCTACGCCATTGCCGGCTCGGAATTCATCCTCGGCACGATGGTCCCATCCAACACCGCCCGGGGCGGCGGCGTAATGGCCCCCATCGTTAACTCACTAAGCAGGGCCTTGGGCTCCCATCCGAACGAACGCCCGAAGGCGGCGGGTGAATACCTTTGCCTCTGCGGCGCCCACCTCAATCTCGTGGCCGCTGCCACCTTTCTTACGGGCATGGCGGCGAACGGCCTGATCGCCAAGGAAACGGATATGCAATTCGACTGGGGGACCTGGTTGCTCGGAAGCATCGTCCCCGCCCTACTTTCCTTCATCGCTCTACCCCTCTTCCTCCGCAAAATCGCCCCGCCCGAACTGAAAGAAACCGAGGCTGCCCGCAAACAGGCCCGGACCGAACTCGACGCCTTGGGACCCTGGTCCCGCAAAGAAAAAATCATGCTCGGCGTCTTTCTGCTCCTACTGTTTCTCTGGGCGAGCAAACCCCTCCACGGTCTCCACACCACGACGGTGGCTCTGGTAGGCGTGGCCATTCTGCTTCTGACGGGCGTTTACAAGTGGCGGGAGGTCAAGGGCAACACCGAGGCCTGGGACGCCTTCGTCTGGCTCGGCGGACTAATTTCCATGGCGGACGCCTTGCGCGAAACGGGCTTCGTGGCTTGGTTCGCGGAAGGCATCGAGGGCCGGGTGGCAGGCTTCGCCCCCATGACGGCCATGCTCGTCCTCATACTGGTTTACTTCTACTCCATGTATGCGTTCTCCATGTTGACGGGCCACATCAAGGCTATGGCGGCGGCCTTCTTCCTAGTAGCCGTCGGGGCGGGAGCGCCGCCCATGCTCACGGTAGCCCTGCTGGCGTACTTCTCCAACCTGTGCGGTTGCCTTACCAACTATTCCTCCGGTCCCGTCGTCATCTACTTCGGACTGGGCTATGTGGAGACGGGGCGATGGTTTCGCATCGGCTTCCTCGTATCTCTCCTGCACCTCGCCATCTGGCTAGGAGCAGGTCTCCCATGGTGGAAGTTTCTCGGTTGGTGGTGAAAGAGAGGCTAGTTTCAAGCAGGACACCGAATAAAACAGGTTTGGTTCTCCCTCTATGCAGTCGCATTTGTGAAAAGGCGGGTCAGCCCAACTCCGCTTCTCCACGGAGGTAGGTGAGGGCCTGACCTTCGAGGAAGACTCGGTCGCCCCGCACTTCGCAGGTGATCCGCCCGCCTCTCTCGGACAACTGCCGAGCCTCCAAACGATTCTTCCCCAGGCGCTTGGCCCAGAAAGGCGCCAAGGCGCAGTGAGAGGAACCTGTCACTGGATCCTCGTCCACCCCGGCGGCGGGAGCGAAGAAACGAGAGACGAAATCCACTCCCGGTTCGTCTGCCCGCGCGGTGACGACGATGCCGCGGTATGGCAGGCGGGCCAGTACGGAAAAATCGGGTTGAAGTTCGCGCACCATGGGCTCGGAATCGAAGACGCAGAGGCAATCGACGCCCGTCCCTACCTCCGTGGGGTAACCGCCCAAGCCTTCAACTAAAGAGGGAGAAACGCCGGCGGGCATGGTGGTGGCGACAGGAAAATCCATACCGAGTGCGCCGTCCGTCAAACGCTCCACCCGCAGGTCGCCCGAGCGGGAAGTGAAGACCAAGTCCTTGCCCGCAAGCCCTCGCTCCTCAAACAAGACGTGAGCCGCCGCCAAGGTGGCGTGCCCGCACAAGTCGACCTCCAACGTGGGAGTGAACCAGCGTATGGCCCACTTGCCCTTGGCCCCAGGAATGACAAAGGCTGTTTCCGACAAGTTGTTCTCGCTCGCCGCCCGGCGGAGGGTTTGAGTATCGGGCCAAGCGTCAAGCAGGCAGACGGCAGCGGGATTGCCAGCGAAGAGGTGGTTCGCAAAGGCGTCCACTTGGTAGAAGGGCACTTTCACATAGTAAAAATTGAAAGGTTTCAGGACCCGAAAAACTCATGTTCGGCGACAGACTTGTCTTTCGCGATTTGTTCGCGTAGCTCCTCGATGGAAGTGAATTTTCGTTCGGGCCGGAGGAAGCGGACAAGCTGAACCGTCAGCCGGTCTCCCGCTCCGAATGAAGAAAAATCGCCCTCGCCGAGCAAGTGAGTTTCCAGCAAGGGAGCCTCGTCGACCTCCTGCATGGTGGGACGGATACCGTAATTGGCCACGCCATGAAAAGAATGTGCACCCGAACCTTCAACTGTGGCCTCAACGCAATACACGCCGTAGGCAGGGCGTGCCTGCGGAGCCCAGCGGAGGTTGAGGGTGGGAAAGCCCAGTTCACGGCCGAGGGCCCGGCCAGCCTCCACCGTTCCGGTCATTTCATAGGGGACGCCGAGCATGGCGTTCACCTGTTTGATTTCGCCCGCCGCCAACGCGGCGCGAAGGCGGGAACTACTCACGGGTTCACCGTCGTGCAGGGCGGACGAAGCCACCTTAACAAGCAGATCGTGAGTTTCCGCGAAACGGCATAGGGCCTCCACGCCTCCAGTGCGGTCGCGTCCGAAGCGAAAGTTTTCGCCCACGCACACGGCCCGCAAGGAAGGAACGGCTTTCTTGAGAGCCGGGACGAAACCCTCGGCGGAGATAGAAGCGAAAGCTTCGTCGAAGGGAAGCATCACCACCTGCTCGGCTCCCGCCGAAACCAGAGCCGCCGCCTTGGTCTTTGAACTCATCAGGAGAGCGGGCTCGCGCCCCGGACGCAGGTGAGCGGCGGGGTGCTCGGGAAAAGTGAGGACGGCGGATGTCCCCTTCGTCTCCTCTGCTCCTTCCACCGCCAACCGGACCACCGAAACGTGACCGGGGTGAACACCGTCGAACATGCCGACGGCCAACCACACGGGGCCCCGCTCCCGCTCTCCCAAGGCTTCGAGGGAAGCGACGAGCTTCGACGGCTTCACAACACGTGAGGAGGCACGGCTTGGCTCACGGGCACCAACAAGTCCCCGAACTCGGACAGGGGCCTTTCCTCGATTGATTCCAAGGAGGTCGCGTCCTTGAGGTCGAACTGGTCGATGAAAGTGCGTCGCAAGGCCGTGAGGTGTCCCCCGCAACCGATTTTTTCCCCGATATCGTGAGCCACCACCCGGACGTAGGTTCCCTTGGTACAGGCCAAGTTGAAGTCCAGCTCGGGAGATTCCCAACGGAGCAGGTCGAATTGGCTGATGCGGATGAAGCGCGGCTCGCGCTCCACCGTTTTACCCTTCCGAGCCATTTTGTACAGGGGTACGCCGTCGATTTTCTTGGCGGAAAACATGGGGGGCGTCTGGTACTGATCGCCAAGAAAAGCCTTCATTTCCTTGGCCAACCGCTTCTCGCTCAAATCTTCTGGCACAGGCTTTTCCGACAAGGTCTCCCCGTCAGCGTCCCGACTGTCCGTTTCCACGCCGAAGAGGACCGTGCCTTCGTAGGTCTTATCCAAGCTGATGAGATATTGGGACGCCTTGGTGGCCTTCCCGATCAGCATGACTAGAAGCCCCGTGGCCATAGGGTCCAGAGTACCCGCGTGGCCGATGCGCTTCATCTTGAGCTTGCGGCGCAGGCGGTCCACGACGTCGTGGGAGGTGATGCCCTTGGGCTTGTCCACGAGGAGGATGCCCTCGAAATCCCCGCTTCTCGGAGTCATGATTCGTCCCACTCCCCCGCGTCCACCTTGGCGAGGTGCTCGCCCACGGCCTGCACGAGGACGGGATAAAAGTCCTCCAGCGAACGCTCTTGGTTGAAGCCGGCGGCGCAGGCGTGACCACCGCCGGAAAAGAGCTTGGCCAGACGGTCAACCCGGTAGCGGGGCTCTTTGGCCCGCAAGCTCCCCTTGAGCTGACCGTTGCGTTCTTCCAGCAGGCAACCGAGGTCTACGCCCTCGATGCTCCGAGAGTAGTCCACAAAGTTTTCCGCGTCCTCGGACCGGGTGCCCGTGGCGTCGTAGCAAGCCTGCGTCAGGGAACCGACGCAGACCCGGTCCCCGAACTCCATCCGGAAGCTGGCGAGGAAGCGTTGGAGCAACTGTACGCGCCCGGGCTTTTCACGTTCGTAAAGCTCGCGGGCGGCGGCGGCGGGAACGGCTCCGCATTCGCACAGGCGGCGGCACAGCTCGAACACCTGTGCCGTCGTACCTCCATAGCAAAATTGCCCCGTGTCCGTGCAGATGCCGAGGTAGAGAGCCTGGGCGGTCACGGCGTCCACCTCGATGCCGTTGTCGAAGAAGAGCCCCGCGAGGATTTCCGCAGTGGCGCAGGATTCGGCCAGCACGAGGTTGGTCTCGGCATAGAGGTCGTTGGAGACGTGATGGTCCACGTTGAGAAGGGCCTCGGGGAAGCGCTCGTACAAGCCCAGCCCCACACGCGTGTGGTCGGCGCAGTCCACCGTCACGGACAAGTATTCGCCTTCGGGCAAACTCCCCTCGGCGTGGAAGGGCGTGTCTCCCACGAAGGCCTGCAAGGTGCGTGGCACGGCGTCCACGTTGGCGGCCACCGCCTCCACTCCGCAGGCTCGCAGCGCCCGAGTCATAGCGACCTGGGAACCGATGCAGTCGCCGTCGGGACGTCGGTGCCCCAAAACGACCACCCGCTCGCCCCGCAGGCGCTCGACGACTTCGGCGAATTTCGCCGACTCCTTTTCAAAATATTTCTCGTTCATGCTTCTAAATCACGGCGCCGAACCATGCGGCGCTTCGGAAAGCGGAAAGATTTTTCACGTTACGGCCCGCCGGGCAAGGGAGAAGGGGCAACGGCAAGACGGGGTGAAAAGAAGGCAAGGAAAGGCGGAGAGAACGGACCGGGCTCCCTACTCTTCTTTGTGGAGAAAGCCTTCTTCGTCGAACTTGGCTCGGAAGCCCGCCTTCGTCCATTCGCCCGAGACGCCGGCCAGCTCCAGCTCGCCTTCCGGAAGTCGGGCGTCCAGGCCGGGAAGAAGCCGTCCGAGAGAGCCTTCCGCCGAACCCTTTTGGTCGTCGGGATTGTTGTCGGCGGGCGGGTCGGGCAGGTTGAGGGAGACCACCCCCAAGCCGGCCAGGGCAAGCCCCGTGACGGCTTCGGCGGTGGGGGTCCGGGGGCCTCCGTGAGCGCAGAGAATCAGGCGTCCGCCCTCTTCCCATTGTGCGGACAAGTCGCCAAGCAGGGGCGCCCAAAGGAGCCAGGTTTGGTCCCACGGGGAATCGAGCGAATCGGGGTCTTCCAGCCGGACATGAAAGGCGTCCTTGTTCCAGAGGATGGTTTCGCGCAGGCGACCGACGCTCGCCAACAGTTCGGGAGAGGACCACGGGGCTCCGCCCGCTTGCAGCTCCTCGCCCCGCAGGGCTAGGGCGGCCAAACGCAGACAGGCGTCTCGCACGCGCGAAGCGCTGGACGCCTCCTCCTCAAGCGCCGGTCGCTCCTCGGGGTCCGTTTGCTCGGCCAAACGGAGGAACTCCTCTCGGGTGAGGTCGGGCTCGCCGGGCAGGAGCAGGAGAGGCTTGTCCCCGTCTCGCCGTAGGTGGTCGCGAATCTCTTCGGGCAAGGAGCGACGCCACTCGTCCCGCTCGGAAAAAGCTTCGCGGGCCAGGCGCAAGGTCTCGCTTCGGACGCGCTCCACGGTCGCCTCCTTGGGTGGAATGGGTTCGCCCAAGCGCAAACGGACGGGGTACGGCAGGCTCCGAGGCCACTTCCGGAAGAAGCGACCGTCCGCAAAGCTGAAGATGGAGCCCCAAGCCCCGTCGAGGTAGGCGGGCATCACGGGCGCTGCGCCTCGGCGGGCAATCAACTCGAACCCCTTCTTGAAGCCGATCATCGGCCCCAGCCGGGAAATCCCGCCCTCGGGAAACAGGCACACCACTTCCCCCGCCCGCAAACGTTCGGAGGCCCGCACGATGGCGTCCTTGGCCTTGACGGGCGACACGGGGATGGTCGAGGTGAGCCGAAAAATCAGCCGCATGACCCGGTTTTCCCCCAAACCGGAAAAGGCGAGGAACTGGGACTCTCGGGGAAAGTTGGCTCCGAGCAGGACGGGATCGGCGTAGGAAACGTGGTTGCAGAGCACGAGCAGGCCGCCCTCCCTCGGAACGTGACTCGCTCCGTTCACCTGCACCCGATAAACGAGCCTGGTCACGATGATGGTGACGGCCCGGAACAAGGCCTGCGGCAACAGGGCCACCACGTAGACGGCGAGCAGGAAGCACGGGATCACCATGACGAGCAACTCGTCCTTGGCGGTGAGGCCCAACTTGTTGGAGAGGTAGGCGTGCAGGCCGATGAGGGCGATGACGAAAAGGTTGGTCAGGAGGTTGGAGGCGGCCACCACCCTGCCCCGTCGCTCCTCCCCAGCCCGGTCCTGAAGAAAGGCGTTCAGGGGAACGAAGAAAAAGGCGCCGCCGGCTCCCAGACCCACGCAACAAAGCTTGAAGCCGAGACCCTCCGGATCGCTTTCGGCCAACTGGGTGAGCCCGTACAGGACGATCGGCATGAGGACGGCCCCGATGGGCACCAGTCCCAGCTCCACCCGTCCGCGATTGACGTAGGCCGCCACCAAGCTCCCCGCCATGATGCCCACGCCTAACATGAGAAACCACAACCCGTAGAGCGAGGCCATGCCGACGTCCCCCTCGATCACTTCGCCCGACAGCTTGACCAGCACCAAGTAAAAAAACGTGCCGAAGGCCCAGAACCAGGCGTCCCCGCAGGCGGCCAACCGGAGCGGCTTGTCCTTCCAGAGCGCAGCCAAATCGTGAAAGTGACTGAAGAGCACGCCGAAGCGGAAAGGTTTTTGCGAACGAGGGGCCACCTCGGGCGTGGGGCGAAAGACGAGCCAGGAGATTATCGCCAGGACCCCCACCGCCCCCGACACCCAGAAGCCCGCCCGCCAACCGCCTTCCGTCTCCACCAGGGTGTCGAAACCCTTGGCCCCCGCATAGGCTCCGGCAAGAATGCCGACCATAGTGAGCATCTCCATCCAGCCCACCGCCATGCCCAGCTTCTCCGTCCCCACCAACTCCTTCAGGATGCCCTTCTTGGCGGGCGACAGCATGGCCGACTGGATCGCCAGCAGAAAGAAGCCCACCAAGCTGAGGGTGAACCACTGCATCCCCATCCCCGCACAGAGGACGGCCAGTCCAACCACTTGAGCGAAAAGGGCCACGCTCACCACCTTGCGCTTGGAGAAACGGTCCGACAACCATCCTGCCAATGGCCCGAACAGCACGAAGGGCAAGATGAGCATGAGGGACACCTGCTGGTTCACGGGGTCCATCTCCGCCTTGCTGATGACGAGGGCGGCCAAAGCCGGCAACATGGCCTTGGTGGCGTTGTCATTGAAGGCCCCCAAAGCTTGGGCAACCAGCAAAGGGACGCAGAAGCGGAAACGCTTGGAAGCTTCTTCGACTTCGCTCACGCCCCAACCTCCTTCGTGCATTCGGCGAGCGACGAGAAAGGCTCCGAGCCGGGAGAGTCGTTGCGGGCGTTGAGGGCGTCCACGCCAGCTTGGACGCTCTGCTCGAAACGTCGGGTGAGTTCGGCCACCAACACCCTCCCCTTGCCTTGGCTTTTCTCCGCCGCCAAGTCAATCGGCTCACCGAAGCGGACCAAGGCCCGGCGAGGCACGTAGGGGGCGACGGGTTCCCCGCTCAAGTCCTCCAGCAACTTCTCCACCGTTTCGGCCATGCGATCGAGGCTCGGATTTTCCCCCAGATAAGTACCCGGATAAGTGAGTAGGCGATAAGCCAGCATGGCCTCCGCCGCTAAGGTACGGGCCTTGAAGACGGCCAGTTCCTGGTTTTCGGCGATACGCAGGGAATGGATTCTCCGGCGAATCTTGCGGATGCGATCCACGGGCTCGTCTTGCTCCTTCGCCGTCAGGTCCAGTTCCTCCTCCAGCTTCACGATGCCTTCCACCGCCAAGTCCCGAAGGGCTCTGGGCAAGTCCTGTTCAGCCACCTCCCCTGGATCCCTTCGAGAAAGACTCGTCAACACCTTGCGCAAAGCCAACCGACCCAACCGTTTCACCTCTGCGACGGGGTCGACCGACTCTTCGAACTCGGAACTCACCTGTCCCGCCAAGCTCTTCAGCATTCTTCGTGTCTCCGCTCGAGAGTTCGTCAAGTGGGTCACCTTCAGCGACACGGGTACGGCGAGGATGGCTTCGTCCTCCCGAAGGTCGCCTTGGGCCTTCAACCCTAGGAAGGCGGGACCGTCCTGAAAGGGCGTGACGAAGTCGTTGTTCAGGTACACGT
>CAXGVD010000024.1:0-13221 GCA_964012695.1 uncultured Opitutia bacterium | reverse complement strand
CTCATCGCGGGCGAAGCCCAGCACCTCGCCATAGGCCCCAACTACGGTGGGCCGGGTCTGGGCCTCTTTGGCGTTCGCCACAACGAAAAAGTCCGTAACGACGTGCGGGCCACCCCCGGCCGCTACGTGGGCAAGGCCAAGGACAACGCGGGTCGCGACTGTCTCGTCATGGTTCTCTCCACCCGCGAGCAACACATCCGTAAGGAACGGGCCACTTCAAACGTTTGTTCCAACCAAGCCTTTCTCGCCACCCTCGCCGGAGCCTCAGTCCTCGCAGGAGGAGAAACCGGCCTGCGCCAAGGGCTCGCCGCCGCCCGCCAAGCCACACTAGACGCCCTTCCCCGTCTCCTCGCCCTCAAGGGTATCAGGCTCGCCTTCCCCAAGTCCCCCTTCTTCAACGAAATCGTCCTTGAAACGGACTGGCCCGTCCTCGAACTCATTCAAGCCGGCCGCGAGGCCGACCTCCACCTCGGCGCCGACGTCTCAGACCGCCTTCCCGCTCGCGCCGAACCCCGCCATCTTCTCAAGCTCACCTTCACCGACCTCGCCGACTCCAACGCCCTCGACAAGCTGCTCGCCTTCCTTCAGGCCACCTTCCCCCCCGGCGAGGACGAACGCCCCGCCGAACTTCCTGCACTCCCGACCAACCTCCTCAGGTCCGGAGGCACTACCCTCCCCGACCTTCCCAACGACGAAATCGAAACCTACTACCGCAGCCTGGCCGAACTCAACGTCAGCCCCGACGACGCCTGCTATCCCCTCGGCTCCTGCACCATGAAGTACAACCCCCTCGTCAACGACTGGGCCGCCTCTCTACCTGGCTTTGCCGATGCCCATCCCCAAGCTCCCGTCGAAGACGTTCAAGGCCCCCTAGAAGTTCTTCATGAGACCCAGGAATGGTTCAGCCGCATCACGGGTCTCCCCGCCGTAACCACCCAACCGGTGGCCGGGGCGCAAGGCGAACTCGTGGGCCTCAAGCTCTTCCAGGCCTACCACCGCGACCGGGGGGAAGGTCACCGCGACGTCGTACTCATTCCCAAGTCCGCCCACGGCACCAACTTCGCCACCGCCGCCACCGCCGGCTTCTCCTCCTCAGGCGGCATCGTTCACCTCGAAGCCCTCGCCGACGGACGCATCGACCCCGCCGACCTCGACGCCAAGCTCGCCGCCTATGGAGAAAAGCTCTGCGGCGTCATGATCACCAACCCCAACACCTCCGGCGTTTTCGAGACCGACTTCCGCGCCATCGCCGAAAAAGTGCATGCCGCCGGCGGCCTCGTCTATATGGACGGGGCCAACATGAACGCCATAGCCTGCCACGTCGATCTCGGAGCTCTTGGCGTGGACGCCGTACACAACAACCTGCACAAGACTTGGACCATTCCGCACGGCGGCGGCGGCCCCGGAGACGCCATCGTGGCAGTGTCCGCCCGTCTCGCCGATTATCTCCCCGGCCACCAAGTCGTCCGCGACGCCAACGGACTTTTCCGCTTCGCGCGTCCAGCCAAGTCCATCGGCTCCTTCCACCGCCACCACGGCAACTTCGCCCACAAGGTTCGCGCCTACGCCTACCTCCTCCGCCTCGGTAAAGAGGGCGTGCCCCGCATGTCCGCCCTCGCCGTCCTCGCCGCCCGCTACCTCCAGTCCAGGCTCACGTCCGCCTACCCCACCCTCCCCGCCGGAGCCGCCGAAGTGCCCCGCATGCACGAGTTCATACTAACCCTCACGGAGGAAGACTTCGCCGCCATCGAGGCCGCCGGCGTCCCCAAGGCCCAAGCTATTCCGCAGGTCGGCAAGCTCTTCCTCGACTTCGGGTTCCACGCCCCCACCGTCGCCTTCCCCGAAGTGTACGGCCTTATGATCGAGCCCACAGAAAGCTACGCCAAGTCCGAACTGGACCGCTTCGCGGACGCCGTGCTCGCTATACGAGACCTCGTCCGGGAAAAGCCCGCCGTCCTCGCCACCGCCCCCCACTTCACCCCCATTGACCGCGTTGACGAAGTCGCCGCCAACCGTAAACTCACTCTTTGGCAAAAATTGGACGCCCTCCCCTCCGTCCCCGCCAACCGCGTTCCGCCCGCCGAACTCCTCTCCCTCCCCATCCCCGAAATCAAGGACCGCATCCTCGCCGCCCACGCGAAACACACCTCTGGATAAAGGTTTGACCCTCCCCCCTCCAAACGCCATTTTTCCACCCTGAATTATGAGCGAAGACGAAAAACAAGAGCCCAAACTCATTTCCCTAAAACTGCACATCCTGAACGGGGTCCTCACCGTCGTGTTCTGCATCTTCATGCGCGGCGTCTTCATGAACCACGTCCCCTCCCTAGACTCGGATGTGATCAACCTCGTCGCCTCCTTCACTTCCCTCTGCATATCCGGCGTCTTCTGGATGGCGGCCGGCATGCTCACCGTCACTTGGGTAGACTGGGCCCGCAGTAAAGAAGCCGCCGCCTCTGAGTAAGCGGCCTGAAGGAATTGCCCTTCAACTACGGCGGAACTGCTCCATAACCGTCGTCATAGCGCCCGAGGGTGCGGCCACCAGAAACGTTCCCTCGTCCTGCGGTTCTTCCTCGCGTATCGCACCTTCGCGACGCAGGCGGGCTACTAGGTCGTAGCGAGCGTGAGGCACGAGGAACTCGGCTTCCTTCACGCCTTCGCCCAAGGCTTCGTCGCAGCTCTTCAGCAAAGCTTCCACGCCTTCCCCCGTGGCGGCGCTCAAGAACACACCGTCGCTCGCTCGAGCCCGGGCCCCAGCCATTACCATATCGTCCTCCACCAAGTCAGTCTTATTGAAGACGGTGACGATTTTTTTGTCCTCCGCCCCAAGTTCTTTCAAGACTTCCAAAGTCGTCTCCATCTGCTCCGCAACTTCACCCGAGGAGAGGTCCACCACGTGAATGAGAAAGTCCGCCACGAGGGCTTCCTCCAAGGTGGCCTTGAAGGCGTCCACCAGACGGTGCGGCAAATTCCGCACAAAGCCCACCGTGTCGGTAAGAACCAAGGTCCGGCCGGAAGGGAGGGTTACCTTGCGGCTGGTGGGGTCTAGGGTGGCGAACAGTTTGTCGGCGGCGTACACCTTCGCCCCAGTCAGCTTGTTGAGCAGAGTGGACTTGCCCGCGTTGGTGTAGCCCACGATAGAAGCCGTCGGCACGGGCACGCGGCGCCTCCTCTTGCGGCTCACCGAACGTTGGCGAATCACCTCCTCCAGCTCCCGCTTGGTGGCGGCAATCTTGTCCCGGAGCATCCTTTGGTCCAACTCGATCTGGGCCTCGCCCTCGCCACGTTGGGTCACCCCGCCCCCGCGTTGCCTGCCCAAGTGCGTCCAAGCCCGCCGAAGCCGGGGCAAGGAGTACTCCAGCCGGGCTAGCTCCACCTGCAAGGTCGCCTCTCGTGTGCGAGCACGTTCGGCGAACACGTCGATGATCACCTCGTGCCGGTCGATCACCAGCACCTTGCTAGCCTCCTCCCAGTTGCGCTGTTGCCCAGGCGTAAGCTCGTTGTCGAAGATGATGACGTCACAATCTCCCGCCGCCGCCAAACCGACAACCTCCTCCAGCTTCCCCTTCCCCAGCAAGTACTTCGGGTACTTCTTACGAGCCCGAGCCACCACCGAGCCCATCACCTCGATACCTAGATTCTCCGTCAGCTCACCCAACTCCTCCAGCAAGGATTCCGCACGCTCTTCCTCCTCCTTGCGCTGAATCACGGACACCAACAACGCCCGCTCCACTCGCCGAGGTTTTTCCCTTACTTCAAACACGGCAGGTGGGCAAGAAAGACTTGGCTCCTTTTCCGATAGCAAACGAGCCCACCTGAAAACAGGCGGGCTCGCTCACTACAAAGAAGTTTGAGAAGTTGACGCGCCTCAAATTCAATTGCCTGCGATAGCGGCTTGAGCGGCGGCCAGACGGGCGGTGGGGACGCGGAAGGGAGAGCAGCTGACGTAGTTCAGGCCGATTTGATGGCAAAACTTGACGCTGTCGGGATCCCCGCCGTGCTCGCCGCAAATGCCGAGCTTGATGCCACGGCGTCCCTTCTTGCCTTTCTTGACGCCCATTTCCATGAGTTGACCCACGCCCGTTTGGTCCACGCTGGCGAAGGGGTTCTTTGGAAGTATATCCAGCTCGGCATAGTGGGGCAGGAAGCTGCCCGAGTCGTCCCTGCTCATGCCGAGGGTGGTTTGGGTGAGGTCGTTGGTGCCGAAGGAGAAGAACTGGGCGGTCTTGGCGATTTCGTCGGCCACGAGGGCGGCACGCGGAATCTCGATCATGGTGCCCACGAGGTACTTAACCTTCACGCCTTTGGCGGCGAAGACTTCCTTGGCCACACGGTGGATTATTTCCACTTGCAGCTCAAGTTCCCGTTTGAAGCCAGCGAGTGGAACCATGACCTCGGGGTTCACGTTGACGCCGCTTTCCTGCACTTGGACGGCGGCTTCGAAAATGGCCCGGGCCTGCATCTCGGTGATCTCCGGGTAAGAGTTTCCGAGGCGGCAACCACGGTGGCCAAGCATGGGATTGAACTCGTGAAGGTCTTTCACCCGCTTCTTGATGGAGGCGAGGGGGACGCCCAGCTTCTTGGCGAGATCGCGTTGCTGGGCGAGGTCGTGGGGAAGGAACTCGTGCAACGGTGGGTCCAGCAGACGGATGGTGGCGGGGCGACCTTCCAGCACCTTGAATATGCCGGCGAAGTCGCGGCGCTGGTACGGAAGGAGCTTCTTGAGAGCCTTGCGGCGGTTTTCCTCGTCCTCAGCAAGGATCATCTGGCGCATGGCGTCGATGCGGTTGCCCTCGAAGAACATGTGCTCCGTGCGGCAAAGGCCAATGCCGTCGGCCCCGAAGGCGATGGCGTTGGCCACGTCACCAGGGGAGTCGGCGTTAGTGCGAACGGTAAGCTTGGTAGCCTTGTCGCACCACTCCATGAGCTTGGCGAAGTTCTTGTAGTCGCGGCTCTTGCTCGGGGCCAACTTCTTCTCGACGAGAACTTGGCGGATTTCTGCCGGAGCAGTCTTCACTTCACCCGCGTAGACTTCGCCGGAGGTCCCGTCGATGGAGAGATAATCGCCTTCCTTGAAGGTTTTGCCGGCCACCTTGACGGTGCGGGACTCGTAGTTGATTTCGAGGTCGGCGGCACCGCAAACACAAATCTTGCCCATTTGGCGGGCAACGAGGGCGGCGTGAGAGGAAACGCCTCCGCGGGCGGTAAGGATGCCTTCGGCGGCGATCATGCCGCGGAGGTCTTCGGGGGAGGTTTCCACCCGAGTGAGGAGGACGGGGCCATTTTTGGCGGCGGTCACGGCGCGTTCGGCGTTCAGGTAGATGCGACCAGTCGCGGCGCCGGGGCCGGCGGGCAAACCCTTGCAGAGCTTGGCGGCCTTCTTGACGGCAGCGGCATCGAAGACTGGAGCAAGGACTTGGTCGAGCTGGTCGGCGGGAACACGGGTTACCGCGGTCTTCCAGTCGATGAGCCTTTCCTTAACCATTTCCACGGCGATGCGGACCGCCGCCACCCCCGTGCGCTTGCCATTGCGGGTCTGCAGCATGTAGAGCTTCTCATCCTCGATGGTGAACTCGAAGTCCTGCATGTCCCTGAAGTGCTTCTCCAGCTTCTTCTGGACGGCCAGCAGTTCCCTGTGGGACTTGGGCAGGACGCGCTTGAGCTGGGCAACGGGGCGAGGGGTGCGGACGCCGGCGACGACGTCTTCGCCTTGGGCGTCGGTAAGGAATTCACCGTAGAGCACCTTTTCACCGTTGGCAGGGTCGCGGGTGAACGCCACGCCCGAACCGGACTTCTTGCCCGTATTGCCGAAGACCATGGCCTGTACGTTAACGGCGGTACCCCACTCGGCAGGGATGCCGTACTTGCGGCGGTACACGATGGCCCGGTCGTTCATCCAGGAACCGAATACGGCCCCTACTGAACCCCAAAGCTGTTCCCACGGACAGGTGGGGAAATCCTGCCCGGCTCGCTCCTTGACGAGAGCCTTGAAGCGGGCCACGAGTTCCTGCACTTGGGAAAGGTTGAGCTTGGCGTCGTCCACATCGCCCTTTTCCTTCGGGAAGAGCTCCTTCTTGTAGTCCTCGATGACGGATTCGAAAGGTTCGTGGTCCTCGTCGGGACGCTTCTGCACGCCCATCACGACATCACCGTACATTTGAATAAAGCGGCGGTAACAATCCCAAGCGAAACGCTTGTTGCCGGAGGCGGCAGCTAGGGCTTCAACGGTCTCGTCGTTGAGGCCGAGGTTGAGGATCGTGTCCATCATTCCAGGCATGGAATCGCGGGCGCCAGAACGGACGGAAAGCAAAAGGGGCTTTTTGAGGTCGCCAAGCTTTTTACCGAGTTGCCTCTCGATCTTAGCGACGGAAGAGCGAACCTGCTCCTCCAAGACCTTGGGATAGGTCTCCTTATTAGCGTAGTAGTGAGTGCAGACCTCCGTGGTTATGGTGAAGCCTGGAGGCACAGGGAGCCCGATGCGGGCCATTTCGGCCAAGTTGGCTCCCTTGCCGCCGAGGAGTTCGCGCATCTTGGCGTCTCCGTCGGTGGTCTTGCCGAAGTCGTAGACATACTGGGTCCCGACGGCTTTCTTGGCCCTCTTCTTAGAGGAGCCGGCTTTGGTCTTTTTGGCTTTGGTCTTTTGTTTCTTGGCCATGCTTGTATGCAGTTTGAATAAAAGAGGGAAAACGGAGGCTCAGGGCAGCGCAAAGATGGGCGGGCAAGTGCTTCCGGCGGAAGGAAAGGCCGTAAAGATGCCATTTTGCAAGGGGTTGTCAACGAACGACTGCACGACGCCCTTCAATCCCCAAAAAGCAAAAAAGCTTTGCCGCCCCATCCGCAACTCGACAAAATGCACCGCTTTTCGGAATTCACCTCACCCGAGGCGCCGCGCGCCCCTTTCTTACAAATAATGCCCGAAAACGAAACAACCGAAGAGCAAGCGCCGAAAGGCATCGGCGAACGCTTCCGCGAGGAAGGTGTTGCGGGAGTGTTCAGGAAACGGAGCGCCTCGAACAAGACGGACCCCAACGAAATGCACTTCCTCGAACACCTGGAGGAGCTACGCTGGGTCATCTTCAAGAGCCTCATCGCCTTCATCGTGGGATGCATTGGCGTGGCCGTCTTCATGGGTGACGCCATCGATGTCCTCCAGCGGCCCCTAGTCAGCGCGGTGGACGATTTCGGCGAAATCGACATCGACCTACGAATCATCGGCCTCGACCAATACGTGGAACCCCTCCACGAAAAGGAAGTGGACTTGGGCATGTTGCGGCGGGCGGACGACGCCACTCTCACCTCCTGGGGCATTGTCGACCCCCACCACCGCACCCGTATCCTCACCCACTTCAACAGCGGCCAAAACCGTCATCTCCTGCAAGTCATACGCTCCTACTCGCCCATCTTCATAGCCATGAAGATATGCTTCCTCGGCGGTTTGGGAGTCTCCCTGCCCTTCATTTTCTACTTCGTGGGCAGCTTCGTAGTGCCCGGACTCACCCCCAAAGAAAAAGCCGTCTTTTTCCCCGGATGCTTCGTGGCCTTCTTGCTCTTTCTCGCGGGAGCGGCAATGACCTACTTCGTCATACTCCCCTTCTCCCTCGCCTTCACCATCGAGTTCACCTTCGAAGTTCTCGGCCTGGACACCTATCGCCCCGAGGCCGGCAACTACTACAGCACCGTAATCTGGATGACATTCGCCGTGGGCGTGGCCTTCCAGTTTCCCCTCATCCTGTTGCTTCTCATCTGGATAGGCGTCCTCTCGGTGGAAAAACTGCGGGGAAGCCGCCGCATGGTCTTCGTCATCCTCATGGTCTCCGCAGCCCTCATCACGCCCGGTGGTGACCCCGTGAGCCTCAGTATCCTCACCATCCCCCTCTATGTACTCTACGAACTCGCCATTCTGGTGGGAGGCGTCATCGAACGGAAAAAGAAAAGAAAGGAGTGGGAGGAATGGGACGAAGACCTTCAAGGCCCTCGCCCGCCGAAGCCCAAAGGAGGAAAGACTGTCAACAAACCCCTCCTACTCGTCATACTCGCGGCCACAGCAGGAATCTCGTGGTACGTCTACGAAAACCAAGACGTCGTGGCCGAGTGGATCGACGCAGCCCGAGACTTCGGCAAATTTGGCGGCGCTTCCGACAATGGCCAACAGCAATCCGCGCCCATCTCAAAACCTTCGTCACCAATGGCATCCGACAAAACCGAAGCTAAATCCTCCGCCTCCGCCACTTTGAGCCCCGGCAGCCTGCTTCGCCTCCAAATCCCGACAAGCGCCCTGTCCGAACTCAACGCCTCCGACGTGAACGGCTCCATTCTCATAGACGCCGAACTCCTAAAAGTCATCTCATCCCCATTAACGAATCCGGAAGCCAATGGCTCCCAGTAGCCCATATTTCTCACGAGATTCCGGTTAACCCGGAGCATGCCTTGGATTAGGCTAATCTCTGTGTGAAACAAAACTGAAATCAGTTTTAAACCAGCCCGACCCTCCTCGCTCAATCTCCTCAAAGCCTGAAAGGCTCGGAGCTGAACAAGAATCGAATGCTGAAATTTCTCTTCAGGCATCCATCAAGAGGGTTCCATAAAGAGCCCTTTGGGGTTGCTTGAAATCTCTCTATCAGTGATAGGGAGTAATTTTTTCGGCCAAAGGGAAGGAAGCAATCCTCCTCGTTGATTAAACTTACCAATGCCAAGGATTGAAAACGAGATATGGACCAGGATCAAGGACGGCGATTCCGCGGCCCTTGGTGAGCTGTACGACGGCTTTGCCGCCGCCATGTTTTCCCTTTCCCTTGAAATCCTTCGGGATCGATGGGAGGCAGAGGAGGTCATCCAAGACGTGTTTTCCTATCTCTGGCGCAAGCCCGAAGCCTTCTCTCCCGAAAGGGGCAAGCTAAGCAGTTGGCTTCTTGTCTTGACCCGAAACCGCAGCATAGACCGGTACCGGGCAAGGAAAAGAAGGATCGACCGCACCGAGTCGGAAGACATCCTCAGCTCCAGAACCGACCAAACACAGCGAGACGCTGCTGGTGAAGCTGTGTCCAGCGACGAAAGGGCACACCTCCGCCTTGCCTTTTCCGAATTGCCCGAGGACCAAAGGAAAGTCTTGGAGTTATCCTACTTTAGGGGAATGAACCATGTTGAAATTGCCGAACTTCTCGATCTTTCCCTCGGAACCGTAAAGTCTAGGATTAGGCTCGGGGTGGAAAAACTGCGCTACTCCCTGTCCTCCCTAAGACCATGAAACCACTTCCTGCAAAACCCTTTATGCTTTCTATATTCACTGACCTATGCCATGGGCTTGAAAAAGCTGTATTGCACGATACAAATTAGAATTCAGAAATTTGATTTTGGACAAACTTCGACAGCAAGCCCTTGACTACGCTCTAGGAATATTACCTCGGGAAGAAGCTATCCTCTTCGAGGCCAACCTCCAGAATGACGAGGAAGCCCGCAAGTTCCTCGTGGAGGCTCGTGATGACTGCGCCAACCTCTCCTTGATTGCTCCTTCTTCCAACCTTAGCGACGAGCTCAAGGATCGGGTGATGCAAAACTCAGAACCCAAAAGAGATTTCAACCCTTTCCTCGAGAGCGAAGACATTAATCGCCTCCGCCTGAATTACACGGCTCCTGTCAAAAGATACGCAGGTGGAGGTGGATCAACAAAACTCATTGAAATCGGCAAAGCCGAAATGGAGGATCGCCTTGGGGCAATCTACAACGATCTAATTGATCTAATTTCACTTGTTGGCGGGAATTCTGCCGCCGCAGAGGGAGACTTCGGCGACTTGAAAAAATGGCTCGGACAAGCAAACCGCTTTAGCTCAAGCATTTCCGAAACTTTAGCCCTGCCCCTCTCTGGAGAAACCCCGCCCGCCCAGTCTGCCCGCAGGTCTCTCATTGCCGCCCTCCCATCGCTTGCCTTCTTCGTAGAGCGGGTGGGCGATGGTTGTGCAACCTTAGCCGACATCCGGCGTATTTTCTATCTATGTCGCGACCAACTCAAGATTATGCGGGCATCGTTCTCCGACCTAGATCCCGTCAGGTTGGCCGATGACGAGAAACTGAGGTTGCATGGAGCCGATCTTATCAGAAGCAAGTGGTGGGGGGCAGAGCATGCCTACTTCTCGGCCAAAGGAAAGGTCCGTTGCGGACATTTCTTCGACGGACCGGTAACCGAGAGATGCGTCGAATTTGCGGAGTACGATTCAAACCTCTATTGCTTGGCGAACCTTCTTGCCACAAGAAGCGGCAACGGCGAATTCCATCTCGAGTTATTCAAGGACGCAATCCCAGATGGAGTACTGGCCGTAGCAATGGCCGAAACTTCTCCGGAGAATCACATGAAGGTCGAGAACCTTGCCCTAGGCATTGGAAGTAACGGACATGCTCCGGCCAATGATCTAGCTCTTTGGAAACTCGTGGAAAGCTCCTTGTTTCGAGGCAACCACGAACTCACTATCGAGTCTATTAAAGACATACCCGTACTAGGATGCAGCAGGCTCGAGGACAGCACCTACCTCTGGTTTACCTGGCCGAGCATTCCAAACAACCACGACGGAGCATAAGCCTCTACCGGAAAACCCGAGCAATAGTGAGCTAGGTGGGGTTTTTCATGCGGTTCGCTTAATCCACGAGATTTGAACAGACCGCCTTCATAGTAGGCATCCTTTACTCTGCAGGCATCGTATGGACGATGCCTTACGATGGCAGAAGAAGAAGAATCGCTTAACTTGCGCCGAGCCCAGAACCGATAACGCTCGAGAAGAAATTCATCGAGAGGGGAATTGCCCGAGGATACTTTTTTGCCGCCGGATCGAAGGGTGGCCTCGAGAGATGCCTCGGTTCTTGAGCAAAAGGATCTCCTGCTGGAGTGGAAACCAAGAGTATAGCCTCTTCTTTGCATCGAAATACATGAATTGAAATAGGCCAGTCCGTAGAGAACCCGGGCCCCAAGCACGGCCAAAGGATCAGTGGAATCGAGGGAGTGGAACCATACGCCAGACCGACCCTTGCGGTCACGAACGTAGGTCCTCAAGTTGACCTCTAGGAAATCATTCCAAGGAATCCAAGGGAGGGAGGGAAACCGAAGTTCAGTCAGACTGAAACCAACCACGCTGGCCCAAGCCTGTCCCTCGAACAGATCAAGTTCGAGGTCGTCGGGTAGGGTTTTCGCCAATTCCCCCGCATCAACAGGCCAGTGCAGGAGAAGCAGGTCCTCCCAGCGCTGCGTCATGAATCTTTTAAGGAAAGGGTGGGCCATGAGGTTTCAGTTGCTTGGAAAGATTTCGCCAAGTTTGTCTCTCCGAAAACTGAAAATTCGTTTCAGGGTACGACGGACGAAAAGATAATGAGCCAAACCACCGAGCGGGCCCAGAGGCATTTGATACCGGATTTCGTCGGTCATGCGGGTCCCTTGTTCGACCTCCTCGAGGCGGTGGGAGTGAATCCAAGTCTTGTAGGGGCCGACCCGCTGCTCATCCACGAATGAAAAGCCTTCCTCCACATACTTGATCTCGGTCAACCACGGCGTACGACCAAGAAAAGGAATCTTGATTCGGTATTCCAAGAAAAGTCCTGGATAAGCCTTTTTGGGGGGGGCACCAACCAACTCGAAGATCATGTCGGGAGGAGTGATTTCCCCCAGGTTCTGTGGGACGGAAATGAAATCCCAGAGGTCATGGCGTAGGACGGGAAGTGTTTGAACTTGGATCAACTTATGCACGAAAACATCCTATCCCGACACATACAAAAGTCCAACCTCACCTTGACGAATCCAATACAAAATCCTAACAAGAAAACATGAAATTTACCGCCTCCGTCCTCTTGCTCACTTCCCTCTTTCCTCCCCTCCTTTTGGGACAGGATTTCGTTTCCGACGTGGCTGCCATCCGGCTCTCCCATTCAGGGGTACCCGACCGCAAGATCGAAGGTCTCTCTACCGAGGTCGGCCTCAGCGAATGGAGCGTCATGAGTCCGGTCTTCTACCACAAGGGTGAATCCTGGTCGTTCGGAGCCGGACTCCGATACGAGTCCACTGGCTTAGAATTTTCCGATTCCGCGACCCTCGACGAGGATAGGCTACAATCTATCGATATCCCCCTCTTCATAAGCATTGAGCAATCAGAGAAAATCAATTGGATCGCCATGCTCAACCCGAGTCTCTCGGGGGATTTCGAACAAGTCGACGGCGATACTCTAAACTACCTTCTTCTTGGAGGCGCCCGCTACAAAAAAAGCGAAACCTTCGAGTGGTTCTTCGGGGCCGTCTACTCGACTGGGTTCGACGATAATCTCTTCCTGCCCGCCATCGGCTTCAAATGGGAACCCTCGGAGGAATCCGACTTGTTCTTCGCCGGCCCCATCCTTCGCTACCGTTATTCCTTCACCGATTCCCTCGACCTCGTTCTTGCAGGAAACTTATCTGGCAACCGCTGGAACACCGAGGCGAGCTACGGGGAGCGCGATTTCCGTCTACGTGCATATCGGTTTTCCCTAGGCCTGCAATGGAACCTGTTCGAGAAACATGGCGTCTTCGCCGCAGTAGGGACGGAACTTGCCCGGAAAGTCGAAATCAAGAACTCGGCAGGGACGACCCTCATGGACAGGGACCTCGAGACCGCTCCGAGCTTCGAACTTGGCTACCGGTTCAGGTTTTGACCCACTGCACTGAGAATGCTTTCCGCTACCTTCCAACCCGAGAGGAAGGCGTTCTCGATCCTTTCCCCCCCGAACCCATCGCCGGCAAGGGAAACGCCATCTTCGAGTGAATGAAAATGAGACTCCCCAAAGGTTACAAGTGGCTTTGCGAAACCCCAACGATGGGAACTCCATTGGATGATCCGAGCCTTCAGGTTTTCCTCCGCAACCTCAATCATAAGAGGTATTCTCTCTTCGTCTGGGGCGTCCCAAAACTTTTCCGAGTAGAAACTTGAAGCATGTATCGTACAGGCAGGTTTTTCGGATATACCCTTAGTCATATTGTCGGATATCCAGTCAACCTCGGGTACGGGATGCGTGAGAGTTCCCGGGTTCTCCAAGACTGAACTGCCGTCGAGCAAGCCGAGAAGCGCGAGACAGCGAGTGTAACGCACTGCCCTTAACTTCTTCATGGTTTGAGAATCAAGAGAAAAACCGCTTCTTTCTAAAAGTTCAAGTACCTGCGGAACGGGAAAGGTGACGACGAGGTGATCCGCACTTAAAATTCGCTGCAAACCAGCA
>CAXGVD010000023.1:0-13242 GCA_964012695.1 uncultured Opitutia bacterium | reverse complement strand
CCCCGGCCGACTTCGACCGTGACGGCGACCTCGACTACGCTCTCGGCAACCTCGGTCTCAACAACAAGTACCAACTCCATGTCACGCCAGACCACCCCTACGAAGCCTACTACGGCGCCTTCGACGAGTCATCCGGCAAACGATGCTTCGTCGAAGCCACTTGGGAACACGGCAAGCTCTTTCCCGTCCGCGGCCGTTCCTGTTCCTCAGACGCCATGCCCTTCGTCCGACGCAAATACCCGACCTACGACGCCTTCGCCAGGGCCACCCTTTCCCAAATCTACACCCCGCAAGGGCTCGCCTCCGCCCACCGGGTAGAAGCTCGTCGCCTTGAGTCCGGACTCCTCCTCAACGACGGAACTGGCCGTTTCACCTTCCGCCCATTTCCCCGTATCGCCCAAATCGCCCCTACCTTCGGCATCGTGGCCGAGGATTTCGACGCCGATGGAAACCCTGACCTCGTACTCGCACAGAACTTTTATTCTCCGCAACCCGAAACGGGCCGCATGGACGGGGGGCTAAGCCAGTTCCTGCGCGGAAACGGGGACGGCTCCTTCACGACTGTCTCCCCAGATAAAAGCGGCGTGGCCCTCAAGGGGGACGCCCGCTCCCTAGCCGCCCTCGACCTAAACGGAGACGGACGTCCCGACCTCGCACTGGCCCGGAACGACGACACACCCGTCTTTCTGCTTCTCGACCCCTCGGCCCTGCCCGAAGGCCACCGTCACCTCCGCATCCACCTGCAAGCCCCGGCGGGCAATCCCGAAGCCTTCGGAACCCGGCTCACTCTGAGCCACGCCGACGGCTCCACCCTAGCCCTTGAACCCAACGCCGGGGGAAGCTATCTCTCAAACTCCCCCGCCACTCTCACCGTCGGCATCGACCCGAAGAACCCGCCAACGCTCCTCCGAATCCGACACCCCGACGGTGCCACTTCCACACTCCCCATTCCCGAGGAAGAGGAACTGGTGGTCCCCGTCCCGTAGCCGCTGGTTTTTCGCCGGCAACGCAGCTATTTCCCTCCTGAAATTCTGGATCGTCAGCCCTGAGCAGTCGCATGTCGGGCCTTTTACCCGTTTTTCATTATCGACTGGACTAGGCGCCATCAAAAAAAGGGCCGGCGCGGGTTCCCGACCGCACCGACCCGGTTGACGTGGGAGACACAAGGTCTCCCGCTTGCCATCGTCAGAGAAAAAGGGTCCCCGCCCCCCGATGGCCCGGGGGGCGGAGAAGACCTTGGCTTAGGGTGATTTCGATCATCGAATCACTCGTCATACGTCGTTTCTTGCGAAACAGGTGGTTAACCTAACTGAACAAACCAGGGTCGAAAGGATTAGAAGTCGAAGGACATGCCGACGCTCCATATACGAGGTGCTCCCACGCGGTAACCATCGGGCAGGACGCTGTGGGCGTAAACTTCATCGGTGAGATTGGTCACCTTGGAGAAGACGGTCACGCCGTCGTTGACCTCATAGAAGGCGGACCAGTTGAGGATGCCGTAGGAATCCAGCGTGGCGGTATTGGCTCCGTTTGCATACACTTCGTCTTGGTAGTGATAGTTCAGGTAAGTGCTGAACTTGTCGAATTCCAAGCCCGTCCGGACATTGATCTGGAAGTCGGGAATGAAGGGAAATTCCTTCCCCGCAGAGGCCCCCGCCAAGTAACCTTCGGTCGCGGTGGCGGACTCGAATTCCGTACCCGTAAAGGTTGCACTGATGGAGAAGGGGACGCCCACGTTGGAACCGGCTCCGAAGTCGGTCCCGACCAAGAACTCAAGGCCCTGCGTGCTTCCTTCGCCGACATTCGCGGAATTGGCCGCACCACCGGAGAGGGACTCGAGAATGAGCATGTTGTCCAAGCCGGTGTGGAAGTAGGCCAACTCGAAGGCTAAGGCGGAGAGATTGCCGCGGGCGCCGATTTCGAAGTTAAGGGACTCTTCGATGTCACGCAGGCCCTTGGTTGCGTGGGCGGAAGCGGATTCGGCGTCAGGAAAGGTGTGGCCTTGGTGCACGCCGCCGAAGAAGGAGAGTGTCTCGGAAACTTCATATCCCACGCCCACTCCGATCAGCGCGTCGTCCAGAGTTCGGTCATTCGCACCATTGTATTGGTAATCGATGGACGAGAACCGGACACCCGGGGACAGGGTGAAGGGTGCGAGATCGATGGTATCGACGAGGTAGGCTTCAAAAGCTTGGGAGTCCTTGTAGGGATCAACTTTATCCTTGCGAACGGGCGTCTTGGTCACGGATGTGTTTGCCACCACGGTGTAGGTGTCTTGCGTCCAAGGGTTCTTGATGTAGTGATCGTCCTGGTAGCGGAAGCCCAAGTCCAAGTCGTGCCGTTCCCAGGTGTAGTCAAGGTTGGCCTGAATGCCATTGGTGACATAGCTCCTATCGTTGGCCTTTACAGTGTAGTTACCGTTATGCTCGCCACGGAGGACGGCGAAGTCGCTGGCGGCGCCGTCGGGGTCGTCGAACTCGGTGTCGCCGCCCGCAAGTTTGTACCAGTTGCGGTTGAACTCGTTGCGGTAGAGCGTAGTGGTCAGAGACAGGTTCTCCGCGAAGTCCTTCTTATAGCGGAGGTGGTAGCGGGTTTGGTCCGAGGTCATGTTATCCTGCCAGGTGCCGAAGTAGCGATGGTAGGGCCGCGTCTTGTAGTCGTCCGCAGAGAGGCCTTGATAGCTGACATCAGCGTCCATGTCCATCCGGCCGGCCTTGAACTCCAAGTAGTCGCCATCGCCGAATTCGTAGCTCAACTTGAGTACGAGGTCGGTCTTGGCGATGGGGGCGTCCCGTTCGGGTTCGCCGTTGATGGAGCCTATTTTTTGCCAGCCGTCCGAACGGTGGTCGAACAGTTCCAACAAGTAGCCTAACTTGCCAGCGCCGAGGTCAACCTTGCCGCCGGAAAAGGCGTGGGAGACGCGCTCGTTGTAGCTGCCGTAGCTAGAACGAAGGTAGGAACGGTGCTCCTCGGGAATGGGCGTCGAGAGATAGTTGATCACGCCGCCCGTTGTGTTGGGGCCGTGCTTGAGTGAACTGGTGCCCTTGAGGATTTCAAAGCCCGCCATGCGCCCGGCCGTTGGAGAATAGTAGGCGGCAGGATCAGCATAAGGAGCGGGAGCCGAGGGAATGCCGTCTTCCATAATCGTCACCTTGTTTGAACGCTCCGGATCCACTCCGCGCAAACTAATGTTGGGGAAGAAGCCGTAGCCTGTCTCGGGACGCACGTAAACGCCGGGTACTTGGCGGAGGATATCGTTCACGTCGGTATGGAAGAAGGGCTTCAAGTCCTCGGCGTCCAGTACTGCACCCGAGCCTTGCAGGCGAGGAACATCCGCTTTGGTGCCAATTACGTTGAATGGAGCCAGTACGTCTATGCCGGCACTCCCATTGTTTTCCTGTCCATGGGCGGAGGCTGCCAGCAGAGCGGCCGGCAGGACTAGCCTTAATTTTTTCAATGGTTTGTTCATGGTTTTTTTCGTCGTTGTTAGTTTGTTTTCCATTGTCGAGACTGAGTCTCATTAACAATTGAGATTGGGTCTCAATATCATAATTTGCCTGCCGTCAACCCTTTTTGAGACTAAATCTCAATTTCTCCGAAAAAAACTGGCGAGGAAGGAGGCTATAAGGCCTCGTCCGAAACGAAAGCAATTGACCGCGGAGGCACGCGGCTCCATGCTAAGGTATTCCTACTCCTCGCCCCGCTCCTGTAGTTCAATGGATAGAACGTCGGTCTCCGGAACCGAAGATCTGGGTTCGACTCCCGGCGGGAGCGCCAGCGGCGATGCCCCCACATCATAGGCCGACGAAGCTTTCGCGCCACGCCACGTTACTTCAAGTGCTTGGAACTGAATGCTTGAAACTTGAAACTACTCCCTAGAAGAGACCCACTTCCACCGTGAATTCGTCACGCCCCCCGGGGGGGACGAGTCGAGCAGACTTGGTTTCGGGGGCGTTCGGTGGGGCCATCCAGGGCTCGATGCAGTAGTAGGGGGCGTCGGAGCCCTCGGTCCAGGTTACGAAGGTGAGGCGGGACCCAGCTTCGGGGCCGCCGACTTCGGCGACGGAGACTTGCTCTTCGTCGTTGACGGGACCGAAGGTGGCACGGGGTTCAGTGAGTTCGTAGTGGATGCGGTTGACGAGATCGGGATCAGCCATTGAGACGGGACCTGTCGGAGGGTCCGTCTTGTCGAGAAGTCCGCCTTCGCGGTATTGGTAGGTTTTGCGAGCGGGGATGCGGATGTGGTGGTCGGCCCGGGTGAGGGTACGGCGCCAGGGAAGCTGGAAATAGAAGTGGTGGCCGGCGGCCCAGGGAATGGCGAAGGGACCGTCGTTTTCTAAAATGAAGCTGACTTGAAGGGAGAGTTCGCAGAAGCGGTACAGGACGGAGAACTTGTAGTCGTAAGGGTAGGCGGCGCGGGCTTGGTCGTCGGGGACGAGTTCGGCAACGAAGGTGGTGGCGTCCATGGATGTGACTCGGAAGGAGGAAAAGCGGGCGAAGCCGTGCATGGGCATGGGGAGGACTTCGCCGCCGGGGGCGAGCCAGCGGTCGGGGGCGCCATTGCGGATACAGCGGCCGGCAAAGGGAAAAAGAATGGGGTTGCCGCCGTGGACGGAGCCAAAGTTTTCGGAATCGAAGCTCTCAGGCCAGTGAATGATATCGCGCACGGAACCGTCCGCCATGTTGAGATGCCAGTTCATAAGACGGGCACCCCGTTCGGGAGCGGCGAGAAAGGTGGAGGATCCGATGTCCCAACGCCGAATTTCCATGCCTTGAAAGGAGACGATTTCCATAACCCTATCCCTTTGCCCCGACTTTCCGGTTTGCGCAACGCCTTTTCGCGCTCAAGAATAAGTGTCTTGAGCATCATGACCCGCTCGACCTCCCGAATCCCACTTCGTGTACTCGCCGTTGCCTGCATGACGACGGGAGTTTGGCTATGGGGGGAAAAAGAGGACAACGAAAACGCTAAGGACCTAAACTCGACGGAGCCGGAGGCGAACGGAACTTCGACTTCATCAGAAGCCTTGGAGTCGACTCCGGAAGCAAATGTTTCCGCTGGGAAGAATCCGAAGCAGGGCACAAAGGAAATCGTCAAGGTTCGGGTGATACCGATGAGGGACCAAATCGGGGCGCCGATTCTCGACATCCTGCGGCGGGGATTGAAGGACGCCATCCGGGAAGACGCCTCAGTGGTGGTGCTGGACATGGACACCCCCGGAGGCGAGTTGGGCGTAACCTTGGAAATCATGGAGGCCTTGGACCGCTTCGAGGGCGAGACACTCACATACATCAACGACGAGGCAATTTCAGCGGGGGCTTATATTTCCATCGCGACGGATGAAATCGCCTTCGCTCCCAGAGGGGTTATCGGGGCAGCGGAAGCGGTCAGCGGAGGCGGTGGCGACATCGACGAATCCATGAAGCGCAAAATCAATTCCTACCTGAAGGCAAAGATACGGAGTCACGCGAGCGAGCGGCCTTATCGGGCCATGGTGATGGCGGCGATGATGGATGCAAACGAAACCTTAACGATCGAGGGCGAACGGCCGAAAACGGCCACGGGGTCCTTCATTCAAAAGGACGGCGAATTGCTCACCTTGACGGCAGAGGAGGCGGTAGCGACTTACGGAGACCCGCCCAAGCCTTTACTGGGGGTGGGCGTTTACGACTCAGTAGAGGACTTGCTGGAGAAGCGTTACGGCCAAGGCGGCTATTCCGTCTCCCGCCACGAGGTGAACTGGGCAGAGGACTTGGGGCTGTGGCTGAACTCCATCGGCCCCATCCTCATGGGCTTGGGCATGTTGTTGCTCTTCATCGAGTTCAAGACTCCCGGTTTCGGAGTTTTCGGTGCGGGGGGGCTAACATTGTTGTTAATCTTTTTCGGCTCCAAGTACGTGGCGGGTCTGGCGGGCTTCGAGGAGGTGCTGGTGTTTTTGCTGGGAGCGGGACTGGTTGCAGTGGAAGTTTTTCTTTTTCCTGGTTTGCTGATTCCCGCCCTGCTAGGCATGATCATGATGCTGGGGGCGTTATTCTGGGCCATGGTGGACGTGTGGCCCGCCACGGACTTCGAGTGGTCCGTCGATTCCTTTCAAGACCCATTCATGGAGTTCAGCCTCGGCTTGCTCGTCACCTTCGCGGGCGGGTTGGCTGCGGCCAGAATTCTGCCCAACACGCCAATCTGGAGCCACCTCACATTGGGTGCCGCCGTGGGTGGGCAGGACCCCGTGGTGACGGGTGGTGCCTCCTCCGTGGATGCTCCCGAAAGCCTACCCGAAGTGGGTGACGTGGGAGTGGCCTTGACGCAGTTGTACCCCACGGGCGAAGTGGAGATTGCCGGCCGCCGTTACGAGGCCAGAGCCCGTGCGGGGGTAATTCGGCGCGGTGACGAGGTGCGAGTGATGGACCGCAAGGACTTCTCCTTGGAAGTGGCCCGGAGGAAGGACGGATGACCCTAGTCCTCGGCATTCTGGTCATCGCCTACGCCTTGATTTTCTTCGAGGCCCTAATTCCCGGCGGCGTGTTGGGTGTTTTGGGCTTCGGTTGCATTGTGGGGGCGAGCGTGGCCGCTCACCACGAGTTCGGGGGTTGGCTGGCCCCGCTTCTCACTTTTATACTCGGCGGCGGTGGCGGCGTGCTGCTGGTCTTCTTCGAGTTGCGATGGCTGGAAGGCAGCCAGGTGGGCAAACCCTTTTTCCTGAATAAGGCAGTGGCGGGTGAAAGTAACCCGCCCGTGGCCCCCGACGAAGTAATGGGGGAAAGCGGAGAAGCCGCCACCCCACTCAAACCGGAAGGCGTCATTGCCATCGGAAACAAACGCTACGACGCCTTTTGCGAAGACGGCTATGCCCCCAAGGGCACCTTCCTCAAGGTGGTGGGCAAGGACGGCTTCCGCCTACTCGTCCGCAAGGGGTGAGAGCTTGCTTCTTTACTTTTCTGAGTCTTCCCCGCTAAGTTCTCCCCTCCCCTCTTTCGAACAGAATTCTCTTTCTCGTTTCTCCACCAAACACTCGTAACCAAAGGACAACCTCATGGACTACCTTCAATATGTCTTGGGCGGCTTACTTGTCGTGGTCGGCCTCGTCGTCGTCTTCGTCATCATCTCTTTCTTCAACACTTGGCTCAAGGCCTTGCTAGCCAAGGCTCGTGTGGGCTTCACCACCCTGCTGGCCATGCGCCTGCGGGGTGTGCCCGTAGGGCTCATCGTGGACGCCCGCATCACCGCCGTGAAGGCTGGGCTCCCTCTGGACACGGACCAACTGGAAGCTCACTACTTGGCGGAAGGCAACGTCGTCCAGACTGTGCAGGCCCTCATCGCCGCCGCCAAGGCTAACATCGACTTGGTCTGGGACAGAGCCTGCGCCATTGATCTGGCTACCCGCGGCACCTCCAAGTCCGTATTGGAAGCCGTACGCACCTCCATCAACCCCAAGGTCATCGACTGCATGATCGAAGGTCGCGACACCATCGACGGCGTGGCCAAGGACGGCATTCAGGTAAAGGTGCGGGTCCGCGTGACCGTGCGGAGCAACCTCGACCGCTATGTCGGCAGCGCTCAGGAGGAGACCGTCATCGCCCGAGTGGGCGAGAGTATCGTTTCCACCATTGGCTCATCGGAAAACTACAAAGTGGTTCTGGAAAACCCAAATTCTATCACGGAAAGCGTACTCGCCCGAGGCCTTGACCAAGGCACTGCCTTCGAGATCCTGTCCATTGACATTGCGGACGTGGATCTCGGCGAAAACCGGGGCGCCACCCTTCGATCTTCCCAAGCTGCCGCCGACAAGGAGGTGGCCCAAGCCCAAGCGGAAATCCGCCGGGCCGCCGCTGTGGCTCTGGAACAGGAGAACAAAGCTAAGGTACAGGAGATGCAGGCCAAGCTGGTGGAGGCAGAAGCCCAGATTCCCCTCGCCATGTCAGAAGCTTTCCGAAGCGGCAACCTCGGCATCATGGACTACTACCGTATGCGTAACGTCCAAGCCGACACCGAAATGCGCGAGACCATCTCCAAGAGCGACGAATAACCCCGCCGCGCCTCCGCCGCCAGCCGTCAAAGCCGAACGCGAGTCCCAATAGTGCCAGACCTACCGCTCGATAGCCTTTTTATCGTGCTCATCGTGCTGGCGTCCCTATTCGGGCGCCTGTTCCAGCGCAAAGGAGGCGAGGAGGAGACCCCACCCGCGCCGCATTCGGAAAGCGAGCAGTGGGCGGAAGAGGACGACGACTACGAGCCGGAAGAGCGTTACGGATTCGAAGAAGAGACGGTGGAAGAAGAGAGGCCGAAAAGAAAAGCCTTCGACCTCGGGGAAGTGCTGCGCGACTTGCAGGAAAAGGTAGAAGCCGCCAACCGACCGCCCGAACCGGCCGCGCCTCCGCCGCGGCGGGAAAAGGCCTTTGCTCCCGCTCCTCCTCCGCGACGAACCCCCGCCGCCTCCTCCGCCTCCGCCGCCTCTGCCGTTACGCCCCACGAAAAAGCCTCCACTCCAGCCTCCCGTAAATCCTCCGCCGACCCCTTCGCCTCATCCATTGTCCGCGACCTGCGGGAGCCGAAGTCCCTGCGCAAGGCCATCGTCTTGAGAGAGGTTCTCGGACCGCCCGTGTCCATGCGGGACTCATCCCAATCCGACCACCTCTGACTCCCTCTCCCCTCGCGCACGCCATGATAAAATCCACCGCCCTGCTTTCGGTGCTTGTCCTCGCGTGCCCTTGCACGAGCCTTGTTCAAGGAAAGGACCGTCCAAACGTACTGCTCATTTATTCCGACGACCAAGGCACCATAGACGCCAACTGCTACGGCTCCAAAGACCTCCGCACTCCCACCCTCGACAAGCTTGCCGCAACGGGAGTACGCTTCACCCAAATGTACGCCCCATCCGCCATTTGCTCGGCCTCCCGGGCAGGCCTTCTCACGGGCAAGCGTCCCGTCCGCGCGGGCGTCCCGGGAAACGTGTCCTCCCACAAAGGAAAGGCCGGCATGCCCACCGAAGAGGTCACCATCGCTGAAATGCTCAAGGGCGCCGGCTACGCCACCGGACATGTCGGCAAGTGGCACCTCGGCTACACCCCGCCCACCATGCCCAACGGTCAAGGCTTCGACTCCTCCTTCGGCCATATGGGAGGCTGCATCGACAACTACTCCCACTTCTTTTATTGGGTGCCCCCCAACCTACACGACCTCTGGCGCGACGGATTGGAGGTCTGGGAGGACGGCGCCTTCTTCGGCGACCTCATGACCCGGGAATGCAAAGCCTTCATCGACAAGAGCCACGGTGCGAAAAAACCCTTCTTCATCTACTGGGCCATCAACTGGCCTCACTACCCCTACCAAGGCACGGCCAAGTGGCGGGCCCATTACAAAGACCACCCTCACCCCCGCGACAAGTACGGCGCCTTCGTCTCCTCCATGGACGAGATGGTCGGCGAAGTCGTGGCCCATCTGGAAAAGACAGGCCTGCGGAAGAACACGGTCATCGTCTTCCAGTCCGACCATGGCCACTCCATCGAGACTCGGGCCTTCGGCGGCGGAGGCGACGCCGGCCCACACCGCGGAGCCAAGGGCAGTCTGTTCGAGGGGGGAATACGCGTACCCTCCATCGTCTCCTGGCCCGCCAAAATCCCGCAGGCTCAAGTCCGCGCCCAAATGGCCACCGCCTGCGACTGGTTCCCCACCTTCGCCGAATACTGCGATGCCAAGCTCCCCGAGGGTGAGGGAAGCAGACTCGACGGCAAGAGCCTCGCCAAGGTCATCGACTCCGCCGACTCTCCATCCCCGCACAAGTCCTTCCACTGGCAACTTGGCAACCAAACGGTCGTGCGGGAAGGAAACTGGAAACTCCTCATCAACCCCCGCGACCACAACCGCCCTGAAGGCCGAGAACCCGCCGGCAAGCTCTTTCTTGCGGACATAGACAAAGACCCCGGCGAATCCAAAAACCTCGCACGCTCACACCCAGAAGTCGTCGAACGCCTGCTAGGGCTCAACAAAACCTACGCCGTCGAAGCGAAACGGTAATCGCCGCGGACTTTCTCCCCGGCTCATTCCTCCGCCACGCTCTCCCCAACGACAACTTTCCGCAAAACATCTTCCCGCGCCATATTAGCCGCCTTGCTCTCCCGCATTCCCTCCTCCATACAACGGCCGTTCCACCGACAGGTTTCCGGATAGGCACAAGAATCAGCCACGCAGTTCGGCTCCTCCCCCGCTTCTTGCTCCACACTCATCATTCTACCCCGAACATGCGGCAGCGCAAACCTTCCGCGAAATGGCGGAGAGGGCGGGATTCGAACCCGCGGTACCTTGCGGTACACCCGATTTCGAGTCGGGCACATTCGACCACTCTGCCACCTCTCCTATGCGGGTTTCGGGAAATTTTCAACGGTGCCGTAACAGGTTCCTGACAACTACAAATGAAAAAAATTCCCGAGGCCGGGAAAAAAAGCGCATTTCAAGGAAACCGCCCTCGAACGCAAACGAAAACCGGGTAGTGGCGGGTTCGGAAGAATAATTTCCACGCTTGCCCCCACCCCGGCAAATGCCTTTCCTCTCCCCAATGAAAGCCCTCTCTCTAGGTCCCGCGGGTCTTGCCGTGTGCGGCTTCCTTTTATCGCTTTCCTGCCAGTCCACGCGAATAGTCACCGTTGAGTTTGCCGACGGACGTTACGAGGGCGAAATCGACCGCTCGGGAAAGAAGCACGGGAAAGGGGTCTATTACTGGAACGACGGCTCCCACTACGACGGCCAATACAAAGACGACAAACGGCATGGACGCGGACAGTTCACCTGGCCCACACAAGACGTCTACGACGGGGAATACCTTGAAGGCAGACGTACCGGCCAAGGCTCCTATCGTTGGAACGATGGCTCAATCTACCTCGGCCAATTCCTCAACGGCAAACGCCACGGAGAAGGCACCTTTCTGGCAGCGGACGGAACCCGCTACCGTGGCCAATGGCTGAACGACCTGCAAGACGGTTACGGCGTCCTCACACGTGTCAAACAAGCCCCCGTGGCGGGCCGCTGGCAAGCCGGACGACCTCCCGGCTCCCCCACGCTAACGCCCCAACCTCCCGCGCCACCCACGCCGCCAGCTCTCCCCCAGCCCGAGCAGCCTCCCGAACCATCCACGCCAGCCCCCCCCGAGGTTGCCGAACCTTCACCACCGCCCGAACCCACTCCCCCCGTCATTCCTCCCACCCCGGCTCCACCTCTACCACCGACATCTCCACTGGAACCCAACGCCACCGCCACCGGAGAACCACCCGCCCCCATTCCCACGCCTCCTTCGCCCCCCACCTCGCCGCCGACCTCCCCTCCGGGCCTCGCTGACGTCTTCGCTCCTCCTCCCTCCGCACCAGAGCATCCCGAGCCTCCACCCGTCGCTCCCGACACGGGCGAGGACATGGAAACTTGGCGAGGCTCCGAGCAGCAGGCGAACGCCCACTTCGAAAGCAAACTGGAAGAAGGCGCGGACGTCCTCTACGTCAGGGAAACCGGTCTGCCCTTCTCGGGTAAGGTCGTCGTCCTCCGCCCTAACGGAAGTTCCAAGGGAGAAATGAACCTGATTCGCGGACGGCGCCACGGAGAAGAAATCTACGTAGACCCCTCCGGCAACGTCCACCGCCAGCTATACGATAACGGCCGGCTTGTCCGGGAGTAGGAGAGATGGGGCGACGCCACGCTCGCCCCGTCCAAAATTCAGAGATTTTTCGGCTAAGTGAACGTCACCCTAGGCAAACGTATTTCTCACCGAACCCGGAAGGTTACAGGGAGTGCTACCGCGAATACTCGTAAGCTTTCCCTAAGACTGCTTTTCAATAAAAACTTTGATTTAATCATTGACGGCAATGTCTAACAAAACCTTAAAAAATCATTAGACGATCAGCACAAACCAATCCTTTCTTACGCATTGAAATACTATTACCTAGACTCCACTGGAACCCCTAAAGGTCCCGTCGGCCTGGATGAACTTAACAAGCTTTACGCCGAAGGGTCCATCAACGAAACCACAAACGTAGCCCTTCAAGGTTCTAATGCTTGGACTAGATTCGCAACCCTTTCGCAACAACCATCAACTCCCACGAAGCAACCCATGCAAAACTCAAATTATAAAGAATATAAAGTCGTCTTCGTAGCTGAAGGCGGTTGCGGTACGATCCTTCTCGGTGCCGCAGGGATACCCGTCAAAAAGATGGAGGCCTGCATCAACCAACATGCGGCGGAAGGCTGGCAGGTTGTATTTCAAGTAATTGAAAACAAACGGTTTTTACTATTCTGGAGTCGCGAAGCCGTAATCATCACCTTCGGTCGATGAGGCCATCCAAATTCCTGCTTTGGCTAATAGACCTCTACCGTAAGTCGGCTTTTCGCAGGAATCTCCCCGTCGATTGCAACTACGAGCCTTCTTGCTCCGCCTACGCCAAGCAGGCGGTTGAACGACATGGCTCGTGGAAGGGGGTCATGCTAACGGCAAGCAGACTTCGCCGTTGCAAGGATCGCGACGCGTTCAAGAAGAGAAGTGACCCCGTTCCTGAGAAATCCACATGTTGACACAAGTGCAGGTAGACGAAGAGGAAGAACGAATCCGAGCTGAAAGCTTGAATCTACCCGCCCACGAAAGACAGCTTTTCCACAAGCAATTCAACGCCAAGCTAAAAGACCCCGACACTTTTGCCGCCTTGGCATGGTCTCTCCCCGTTGGTCTGCACCATTTCTACCTTGGGAAATACTTGCGGGGCCTGTTGGACATATTCATCTTTTTCCTAGGCGTCGTTTTTTGCATCTCGGGAGAACCCATTCTGATTGCCTTGGGCATTCTCTTGATCATTGGCGTGAGCTTGTTCGAGCTGTACAGCTTGTTCCGGTCCGCCATCATCGTGCAAGACCACAACAATCAAGTTATGCGCCGAATATTGGCCGAAGTCCGCAACCAACACGTCGGACGTTCTTGAAACCCCGCACCCTCGGGGCGATACACTGACCCCGGAAACGCTAATACCTATTTGCTGAACCGGAAGGGCCCTCAGCCTCGTCGCATGGAGGCCCTCAAAAGTCGGGTTCGTGGTCGGGGCCGTGTCCGTGGTCGTGGTCAGGGCCTCCACCGCCTCCGCCCATCATGGCGGCCAGAGGGGCGATAATTTCCACTAGGGCGGCAAGGCTGTTCTTGTTCTTGTCCTTCAGGGTGAGGCGCAGCGAGAGGGAGCCCTCGCCTTCGGCACTGTCCGCAGTGATGGCAAAACCGTCCA
>CAXGVD010000022.1:0-13326 GCA_964012695.1 uncultured Opitutia bacterium | reverse complement strand
GCCCTCGAAGGCGCCCTCTGGGCCATCGTTCCCCTTTGCACCATCCTTCTTCTAGTCCTAATTGTTGGCTTGAAGCAAAAACCGAAATACATGGATGAGCTGATCATAGGCATATCTTGCGCAGTTATCGGCATGTGCCTCTTCAATCTTGGTATTTCCTTGGGCTTAACCCCACTTGGCGAACAGCTTGGAGGTAATGTTGTCTCTAGTTTCTCCGCCATTCAACCTTGGCAATGCGAAGGCTTCGTGGACCCCATGTTCCAGTCCGAAAACCTCGGCAAATGCCTCGCCATTCTCTTCGGCTTCATCCTCGGCTACGGCGCCACCCTCGCGGAGCCCGCCCTCAACGCACTCGGCTCCACCGTGGAGAAGATCACTGTGGGTGCCTTCAAGAAGAACCTCCTCATGCAGGCCGTCGCCACGGGCGTGGCCCTCGGCATCGCCACGGGTGTCGCCAAGATCGCCTTCAATCTGGAGCTTTGGTATCTTCTTATACCGCCCTACACCATGCTCCTTTTCCTCACCTACATTTCCAATGAGGACTTCGTTAACTTCGGCTGGGACAGCGCAGGCGTCACCACTGGCCCCATCACCGTGCCCCTCGTCCTCGCCATGGGCTTGGGCATCGGGGCAAAAACTGGCGCCATCGACGGTTTCGGCGTCCTCTCCCTCGCCTCCGTCGGGCCCATCATCACCGTACTCACCGTAGGGCTTCTGGTAAGAAAGAAACCAAAGGCCGACGAAGAAGAAGCCACCTCAACCGCAACGGAGGCCGCCTAAAATGAGCGACTACTCAAACAGCGAGAACCACTCCCTCCTCTCCCTCATCCTGCCCAAGGAATCGGTCGTTCCCGTCACCGAAGCGATCGGCAAAGCCGGCGCCAAGGGCATCTTCGAGGTCACCGCCCGCGGCTCCGTCCTCAACGAAGGCGGCTTCTTCCAACGCATGTTTCCGCCGCCTGCTCCGGTGCAACATCTCCTCCAGACCCTTGTCCCCAACGACAAGTTGGACACCGTGACCGAGGCCGCCGTATCCGCCGGCAACTTGGATCGCGTGGGAGCCGGCGCCGTCTTCGTCATCGAATGCAACGACGCCCGCCACTCCTCCAAATTCCCTGCCGCCACGGGGGGCGATTCCAACGGCTCCTCGTCCGAGTACGCTGCCGACTTGGAAGCCATATGCTGCATTTGCGAGAAGGGCATCGCCGACGACATCGCCAAGGCCGCCCTCCAATCCGGCGCCCCCGGGCCAACAGTCACTTTTGGTGAAGGCGGCGGCGTACGCGACAAAATCCCTCTCCTACGCATCACCAAGGGACCGGAAAAGGAATTCGTCTGGTGCATCGTGGACAAAGGCGAGGCTGACAATGTCTTCGCCGAAATGGCCCGGGCCGGCCGCATAACCGATCCCGGCCGCGGCTTCATGTACTCCATTCCAGTGAGTTCGGGTGTAGTGAACGTCTCCAGCACCGTCTCCTCCTCCTCCCACGGAGCCAACATGGAGCAGGTCATCGCCGCCATCGACGAAATCAAAGGCGGCAAGGATTGGCGCGCCGGGGCCGACGCCGGTAAAGGCAAAGCCCTCAAGACCACTTACCTAGAAAACCTCGTCGGCCTATACTGCATCGTACCTCGGGACAATTATTCCGATGTCTACGACGCCATCCTCGAAGCCGGCGCTCCTGGCGTAAGTACCAACTTCGGCGTCATGCTGGACGCGGACTCCGGCGATGCAGAGCATGCCCAAAACGAAGAATGGGCCGTGGTTTACACCTCCCTCGGCCCCGCCAACGTGGATACGGTACGCGACGCTGTGGCCAAAGCCATAGAAAACATCGGCCTTGACCGAGCCGCCTTCTACACCCTTCCTATTCCAAAGGCACTAACCTACCTCGGTGGATAACCCTCGAGGTCTCCAGCTCCGTTTATTGTCTGTCCAGTTAACCCGCAAACGGGCACAGGTTCTTTTTGCCGGCTGTTTCCTTTCTGGTGCGGACTTTCTCTTGATAGAAAAAATTGGGAAAGGCAGGTTCGTCATTCCAGCCTGAGTGGTGAAATATTTCCACAGTCGAAGCTGATGTAGGCGGGATCAACCAGGACCAATCGGCCCTTACATTCCTACCGGCATCTTGTTCGTACCGGCAAAATTCCATGAACTCGCGGTCCACCATGTGGTGGTTAGCAATGCGTACACCGTTTTTCGCAAAGGAATGCAAAACGGCTAGGTTCAATTCTATTAGCGCCTTGTCTTTCCAAAGCGTTTGGTTGCGTTTTAAGTCCAGCCCCATTCGTCGAGCGACGACGGGCAACAAATCATAGCGACCGTTATCTCCAAAGTTACGCGCCCCGATCTCTGTTCCTAAGTACCAACCATTGAATGGAGCTGCAGTATGGGCCACGCCGCCAACATCCAAAACCATGTTTGTAACAATGGGAACGGCATACCACTTCAACCTCAACTCGGAAAACCACGCAAAATCCGGATGCTCAATCGGCACTTCCAAGATTTCCTCACGGGGAATCTCAAACCACTTGGGTACCCCATTCGGAAGCTGAATGATTACGGGAAGTGGATCGAAGCGACCAGGCTTTCGGGGAGGTCGCCAGCCCAAACCAATAGCCTCCTCCGTAAAAGCCGCCTCCATTGGGTCTCCCATGACCACACCGTTCTTCAGCCGGTAACCCGCGTACCTAACGAGTTGGTAGTTCCGAATTTCGGGACCAGTTTCTCCCGGAACTTTGGCGGGAAAAACGGAGACGTGGGACCGTATCCTACCCTCGTTCGTGGCTTTTCTTAGGTGCTCGAGCAGGCCCTCGAAGATGTCTTCCTCCGTATCCGCCGTCCGGAAGTCGAGCACCATTAGCTTCTGCCAATGCAGACGCCCGACGCAGCGCGTGGAGTTTCTCCACGCCACTTTGGCCAAGCCCGTAAGTTCATCCGTGGTAGGAACATAGGTTCCAGAGGTCTGGAAGGCGACTTTAACTTCGTGGAGGCGGCGGGCCACGTCTTCATCGGAAACGGGATTCTCCGCGTAATGCATACGCAGAGCCGCCTCCGCCGCAGAGGCACGTTGCTCCTTCGAACCTTCCTTGAACCAAAGCTTTCCGTTCATGGCCGTGTTACCCGATAATCATGTCTCGGTAAACGAGCAAGGTCCACTCGCCGTCGTCTCGTCGCTCGAAGGCTCGGGCGTTTAATCTTTCTTCGGCTTCGATAACCGCTTGAAAGCGGGAGGCCACCTCTTCCGCCTCGATGGCCAAGATACCGGACAAGGCCAATGTTCCTCCGGAGCGAACGGCCCGCAGGAGAAGTTCCGCGTGCTCGCCCAATACATCCGAGCGCACATTCGCCAACACGAGGTCCGCACCGTCCGCGGGCGCACCGTCCGGCAAAATAGCTTCGTAAAAGGCAACGGTTTTTCCCATTCCGTTAGCCACCGCGTTTTCGCGGGAAATGCGGACGGCGTCGGGGTCGAAATCAAACCCAGCCGATTGCCCGAAGCCCAGCATTTTGGCGGAGAGAGCTAGTATGCCAGAGCCGCACCCGACGTCCAGACAGGTCGAGTTGGGAACGGGGTTCTTGTTCGCAAAAGCAATCAATTCGCCCAAGCATAATCGCGTGGTTTCATGCAGGCCCGTGCCGAAAGCCATTCCGGGATCCAGATAAAGTGCGACGTGCTCCGCCGGCACCTCGTACGAAGCCCGCTCCCACTCGGGCACGAGGTGCAGCTTCCCAAGGCTCCATGGTTGAAAGTGATCCTTGTACGCCTCGCGCCAGTCGCGGTCCTCCATCTTGGTCAGGGAGAACGGGGCGGCCGCCTCGTCACCCTCGAACAAATCAGCCAAATCCCGCCAAGACGTGTGAGCCTGCTTCTCTTCTTCGAAGTAGCCCTCCAAGGCACCTTCCCCAGTCAGACGATTGACCACGAGAGCCCACGAGGAGGGTGCCAATTCGCACAACCGTTCCTCCAGTTCTGGAATCCGCTCCGCCGGGGTCGGGCGCGTGGCCTTGATCATCCTGAGGCGGGGAAGGGAATCATGCCGGCGGACAGGTCGCCCACAACTTTCGGCAAGATGAAATGCTCCACGGCGTGGACCTTTTGTTCCAGCAAATCCAAGGTGTCTCCAGGCATGACCCGAACGGGTCCTTGCTCGATGATGGCGCCTCCGTCCACTTCCTCATTCACCCAGTGCACCGTGCAACCCGTAACTTTGACTCCGCGCTCGAAGGAACGTCTGATGGCATCAAGCCCGGGAAAGGCGGGTAGCAGACTCGGGTGTAGGTTGATGATTTTGCCCGCGAAGGCCTGCAGAAAGGCGGGTTTGAGCACCCGCATAAAGCCCGCCAGCACCAAAAGGTCCGGCTCTTCCGAGGCAAGCGCCTCAATCCAAGCACGCTCAGCGTCTCCTTCCAGTTTTGTCTTGTAGGGCGCTGCGGATAGGTATTGGGCCTTCACCCCAAAACGCGCCGCTCGCTCCAAAATGCCGGCCCCTTCCGAATCGGAGTAAACCGCAACAACTTGGGCCGCCGCCAATTGCCCGTTCGCTTGGGCCGTGAGGATGGCCTCGGCGTTCGTTCCCGAACCCGACCCGAGGATTACGACATTCATCCCAGCTATTGCGTCCTGCATTTAGTCTTCGGGCAAGCTTTTTATTCGGGCCAGCAACCCCGTCGTCCCTTGCCCCTCCAGAAAGGACAGGAAGTGAATCTCCGCCCCGCAGGCTTCCAAGGCCGCTCGTTCGGTTTGGTCCATGCTCTCGGAGGTGTAGTCGCCGGATTTCGCGTAGTGGTCGGGCCGCAAGGCTTCGATTTCCTCCACCAGCCTCGCGGCAGAAAACAAAGTGACTCCAGCCACGAAACGAAGCGAGGTCAAGGCGTAGGCCCGCTCCCGCTCGTTTTGCACGGGGCGCGAGGGTCCCTTGAGGGCCTTCACGCCGATGTCCGAGTTAAGGGCCACCCAGAGGTGGTCCCCAAGCCCGGACGCTTGCTCCAGGGAGTAAATGTGCCCGGCGTGCAAGAGGTCGAAGCAACCGTTCGTCAACACGAAGCTCTCTCCGCGACTGCGGGCTTGTTCGCGAAAAAGGACGGCTTCCGCAAGAGACGACAGGGATATGGATGCGTCGTCCAAGGTCGCCATGTCTCAGTCCTCGCCCTCGAAAAACCGTTTCGCCTTGTCCAGAAACCCTTCGTCGGTCGCAGAGTCTTGATCGCCGCACGCCTCGGCAAAGGCCACCAGCTTCTCGCGCTGCTCCTTGGACAACTTCTTGGGCACGTCCACGACCATTCGGGCATACAGGTCGCCGACGCGGCTGTTGTTACGCAAGTTGGGGATGCCTTTGTTCTTCAAGCGAAAGAGTTTTCCCGATTGCGTACCTTGCGGAATTTTCAGTGAAACCGTCTCGTCGAGGGTAGGTACGGCCACAGTACCGCCAAGAACAGCCACGGTGAAGGGAACGGCGAGGGTGTGAAAGAGGTCGTCGCCATCGCGCTCGAAATCGTCGTGCTCCTGCACGCCCACCACCACGAGAAGGTCGCCGGCTGGGCCGCCCATCACTCCCGCGTCTCCGCGCCCTCTCGAACTCAAAATGATTCCGTCGTCCACGCCGGCGGGCACCTGCACCTTGACGGAAGACTGTTCGCGAACCCGACCCTCCCCGTTGCAGGTGGCACAGGGATTTTCAATTACCACACCGACTCCCGAGCACTTGGGGCAGGTTCGGCGAATGCTGAGAAAACCTTGCGTGCTGGCGACCTGACCAAGGCCACCGCAGGTCGAGCACATAATCTTGTTCGAGCCCGAAGCCGCACCCGTGCCTTTGCAGGATTCGCAGGAACCGTGGCGACGGTACTTGATTTCCTTTTCTACGCCTTTCGCCGCTTGTTCCAAGGGGATGGAAACCGAAACCCGCAAGTCCGCTCCGCCCGAGCCCACCGCCTCGCCTTGAGACGCCCCGCCTCCGCCGAAGAATTCTTCGAAGATGGTACCGAACCCGCCTCCGCCTCGAACTCCGCCGCCCGCCCGGCCCCCGCCGAACATTTGGCGAAACAAATCGAAGGGGTCCACCCCCGCTCCGCCGCCTCCGCCGCCGCGAAAAGCGTCCGGGCCGAATTGGTCGTAGCGCTGGCGTTTCTCGGAGTCCTTAAGCACGTCGTAGGCTTCGGAGATTTTCTTGAAGCGTTCCTCCGCTTCCTTGTCGTTGGGGTTTTTGTCGGGGTGATACTTCACCGCCAGTTTGCGGTAGGCCCGTTTGAGGTCCTCGGGGGAAGCGTCTCGGGTTACACCGAGGAGTTCGTAGTAGTCTTCTGCGGCCATGGGAGCGGGGAATGGAAGAGGTGGCCCGGCTACTCGCCGGCGGGCCCCTGGGAAATGATTACGCTGGCGGCCCGCAGGAGGCGATCGCCCAGCTTGTAGCCCACTCGCACGGTGTTAAGGACTATGCCTTCCTCCACCTCCTCGCTTGCTTCGTGGCCGATGGCCTCGTGAAGGTTGTGGTCGAAAGGCTCTCCCGTCGGGTCCACAACGGCGAGGCCATGCTCTCCGAAAACGTTTTCGAGCTGGGTCAAGGCCATCGCGAAACCGTCGACAACGCCTTTCGCCTCTTCCCGCTTGCGGGCGTCCTCCAAACCGAGACGGAAGGCGTCCAAGGCGGGAAGTACATCTCCAAGCAAGTTGGATCGGGTCCGCTCCGCCGTTTCCCGTCGCTCCTTGTCCAGCCTTTTACGAAGGTTATCCAAGTCCGCTACAGCCCGCAGGTACTTGTTCTGCAACTCGTCCCGTTTCCCATAAGCCTCGTCGAGCTTTGCACGCACGGCAGAAGGCACGGACTCCGCATCCGCCGCGTCCTCAGCCTCCAGAGCGGGTTCCTCCTCAGACTCGTGACTTTCCTTCTCCTGTTCTTCGTTTTCCTGTAGTTGCTCTTCTTCCATTAGGTGCTTAATCGAGTGAAGCGATATAAGAAACCGTTGCCGGAAGCACCGGTCAACGGGAAAGGGTAGCCTGCCTGCACCGCAGAGCGCGTTCAGGTTCCGGCAAAACAATCGGTTAGGAGGAAGGTTGTCCGTCCGCTCGCCCGGACAAGCCCGGAGGAGGCCCACGGGACGAGCCCCGTCTCGCCGGGGAGCAATTCGCCGCCTTCGCGGTAGAGACCGCCCTTCACCACGTGTATCAGGGCAGGAGCGGCGCCGGCGGGGGCGAGGTCTTGCTCTTCGCCTGCCTCCCAAACGAATTTGCGCAGCCGGAATGAATCGCAATCAGCAAGAACCTGCTCTTTCGCGTCGGGCGAGGAGGTCAGGGGGGCGGGTTCGTAATCGGTGAAATCAATGCACTTCAAGGACTCCTCCAAGTGCAGTTGCCTCGGTTTGCCGTCCAGCCCGAGCCTGCCCCAGTCATATGTCCGGTAAGTCGTGTCCGAGTTCTGCTGCACCTCCAAAATCAAGTTGCCCGCGTCTATGGCGTGGATGCGCCCGCTCTCCACCAGAAAAGAATCCCCCGGGCGAGACGGAAAGCGGTGGCACAAGGCTTCCGCAGTTTTGTCTCGCAGGGCGTCGCGAAAAGCCGCCGAGGTAACGCCTCGCTTCAATCCCGCGATCAGACCCGCCCCAGGGTCCGCTTCCGCAACGTACCAATTTTCCGTTTTGGGTTCGCCGCCCAACTCGGCGGCCACCCTCTCGGGCGGATGTACTTGCAAGCTGAGGCGTTTGGCACAGTCAAGCCACTTCACCAGAATGGGGAAGGGGAGACCGGAGGGCCAATCCGCCCCCATGAGGTCTTTCGCGTTAGTCCGCATCAGTTCGGCCAAGCTTTGCCCCGCCCAAGGGCCTTCCGCCACAACGGATTGGGCCTCTTCCCGGTCCACAACTTCCCAGCTTTCTCCAATTCTCTTCCCCTCGGGCAATCTTCGCCCGTAGACATCGGCAAGTCGGCTTCCGCCCCACACCCGCTCCATGTAAATTGGCGTGAACTTCAAAATCGACATAGCAGACAAAATTCCTATACATGAACAACAAAGGCAACGAAAAGGGCCTTTCAACAGTCAAAGGGTACAAGGGAAGTTTTCATCGTGGTGAAGAAGACAAAGGCTTCGGGAAAAGCAAACGCATCGCTCGGCAAGGTGACGCCCAAACGGCAACCATGGCCGGCCATTGGCATGGGACTGGCCGGGTTACTGTGCTTGGTGGCACTCTTCGATTACGACCCTGCCAACGTTCACGTCTCGCCGCCTCCCCCCGACGTCGACCCTCCCTTGCTGGGCACTGCGGGAGATTTTGTCGCCCGTCACCTTTTCGGCCTGCTGGGGCTGGCCGCATGGCTGCTTCCCTGGCTGTTTTGTACGGCGGCCTTTTTGTTGGCCACGGAAACGGACAGGTCAGAAAAAATTCGCAAGTTCTCTTCCATCGGCATCATCATTCTGGCGATTTCCATCTTGGCCAGCTTGATGGATTCCGCTTCCGCCGACCCAATAGACCCTCAAGTTTACGAACATGGGCGCGGTGGCTCCCTGGGAGAAGTCCTGTACGACGGGGTGCTCAGCAAAAGCTTGGGCGGGTTGGGCACGGGCTTGCTCATGGCCTTCGCATTGGTCGGCGGCCTCTTTCTTCACCTTTCGATTCGTCCCGCCCACGCCTTCGCAGGCCTCGCAGACTTGGGCAGGGGCTTGCGGGAACGCTTTCCAGCGGGAATTAGGACCACGCAAGAACGCATGGAAAAAGACCCTCCCGCAAAGAAAAATCGACTGAAAGACGAAAAGGTAGAGAGAAACAAGGGCGTCAACGACGACAAACCCAGGAGCTCCATTTTTTCCCGCAAGCAAAAATCTTCCGACGAAGACATCCTCTTCGGTGCCGTGAGCTTGGACGAGGACTCCGAAGAACCCTCTAAGCCCGCCTCGAAACCCAAACGGAAAAAGAAGACGAAGGACGACGAGCCCTCCGAAGCCTCCAACTCCTCGGACGAACCAGATGCCGAACCGAAACCCAAGGCCGAAACCATCTTCGCCCCTGAGGAAAAGGCGGCGGACCCGGACTCCGCTCCCGATGACGCTCAGGACGCGGAGGACGACACGGGCATCGACGGCTTCAAAGTCGTCCGGGCCGCTAAAACCGAAAAGGCCGCCGACCTCTTTCCCGAGAGAAAGGGAGACTACCAATTCCCCACCCTCGACCTCCTCATGGATCCACCCGAGGAAGACGAAACCTCCGAAGAGGACCACATGACCAAGGCCCTTCGCCTCAAGGAAACCCTCAGCCAGTTCAAAATCGAAGTGGAGCTAGGCGAAGTCCACACCGGCCCCGTCATCACCCGCTACGACATCCACCCCGCCGCCGGCGTCAAAGTCGCGAAAATCGCAACCTTAGAAAAAGACATCGCAATGGCCCTCAAGGCCGAAGGCGTCCGCATCCTCGCCCCCGTCCCCGGCAAGGGTTGCGTGGGCATCGAAGTGCCCAACGACAAGCCCTCGCCCGTTTGCCTCAAGGAAATTCTCGAGTCCAAGGCATGGGCCGACGCCGACGCCGAAATCCCCATCGTCCTCGGCAAGGAAGCCAGCGGCAAACCCCTCGTTGCGGACCTCACCAAAATGCCCCACCTCCTCGTCGCTGGGTCCACCGGCTCGGGCAAGACCGTTTGTATCAACGCCGTCATCGCCTCCCTCTGCTACCACTCCAGTCCCGACGACGTCCGCTTCATCATGGTGGACCCCAAAATCGTCGAGATGAAGGTTTACAACGACCTCCCCCACATGCTCATCCCCGTCGTTACCGACCCCAAGAAAGTCCCAGGCGCCCTCAAGTGGCTACTCATCGAGATGGAGCGACGCTACCAAATCTTTTCCAAAATCGGCGTTCGCAACATCGCCGGCTTCAATGCCAAAATCCTCAAGGACAAGGAGGAAAAGGAGAAAGCCCAGCTTCTGGAGGCCGAAATGTCCCCCGAAGAACGTGCCGCCCTCACCTCCGTTCAAGTCCCCCGCGATGACGACGTCCTCGAAGTCCCCGAAAACAAACTGCCCTACATCGTCTGCATTATCGACGAGCTGGCCGACCTCATGATGGTCGCCCAAGCCGACGTCGAGACCGGCATAGCCCGCCTCGCCCAGCTCGCCCGAGCCGCCGGCATACACCTCATCATCGCCACCCAGCGCCCCTCCGTGAACGTCATCACCGGCACCATCAAGGCCAACCTCCCAAGCCGCATCTCCTTCCGCGTCGCCTCCTACCGCGACAGCCAGACCATCCTCGACGCCAAAGGCGCCGAAACCCTCATCGGCAAGGGCGACATGCTTTTCATCCCGCCCGGCAGCGCAACCTTCATGCGGGCTCAAGGCGCTTTCGTCAGCGACGACGAAATCAACGGCATCGTCGACTACCTCAAGTGCAACGGCCCCCCCGACATTATCGAGGAGGTGCGGGCCCAAGTCGAAGCCGCCGGAGAAGATGATATTCTCGGCGGTGATGAAGATGGCGACGAAGACCCCATGATTCGCCGCGCCATCGATATCATCCGCTCCACCAAGCGCGCCTCCACCTCCAACCTCCAGCGCAAGCTCAGCATAGGCTACAACCGTGCCGCCCGCATCATGGACGACCTCGAAGACCGAGGCCTTGTGGGCCCCGACAACGGCGCCCAAGGCAGGGACATCCTCATGGACCTTTGAGACACCGGGCCATTCACTTCCACCGTCACCCCGCAAAAACCCGCGAAAAGATGCGCCCAACCGAACATTGCGGGTTGAACCCTCCCCGAACTTTCGCCTAAAGACCACACGAACCGCATGGCTACACTCGGACAAAAGCTGGAAGAAGCCCGCAACCGCAAGGGAATTTCCATACGCGAAGCCCACGAAGGCACCCGCATCCGCGGCGAGTACATCGCCGCCTTCGAGCAGGACAACTTCGACTTGGACCTCCCCGCCGTTTACCTCAAGGGCTTCGTCAAGGTGTACGCCCGCTTTCTCGGCCTCGACCCCGAAGCCATCCTCGCCGAACTCGAAGTCGGCCAATCCTCCTCGGGCCAAGTCTCGCGCAAAGCCTCCATCGGCACCCTCTCCTCCGAATCCGCAAGCGAAGAAGACGGCCCGCCGAACGCCGTCGCCGCCCCGTCCGCAACCCCGCGAGTCGTCGAAGGTCGCCCTCCTCCGTCCCCCATCGCTCCTCCCACACAAAACAATTCCCCTGGAATACTCAGGCCCGCCCTTTTCCTCTCCTCCGGCATCTTCGCCGTGGCCGCCATCATCGTGGGCGTGGTCTGGGCCATGCAGAACGAACCATCCCCCGATCCGGACCCCGACGCCAACCCGAGCATCCGCGAAATACCTGGTCAAAACCCTCCCTTAGCCGGTCCCGACGATTCGCGCTCCTTCTCCCTCACACTTCTCGCATTCGGACCCATCGACAGGCTGATCATCCTAGACGAGGGCACAACCCCTAAAAAACCTCCCTACGAATACAAAAACCTCAAGATCGGTGATGAGCGCGTCCTGCAAATCACCGACTCCTTCAAGTGTTACTCCTCCTCCCTTGAAAATCTCAAGTTCATCGTGAATGACGGCAACGAGATGCAGGCCCAAGGAACAGGCCGCGGACACTTCTCCTGGAAACACCCACAGTAGAAGTGCAAGCGGCGGCCCGCCGCTTGCACCCATCCTCTCAATCGCGAGTCGCTGGGGTAATCTCTAGCTTCAGCTTCTTTCCCTTCCGCTCCACCTCAATGGTCGTCAAAGTATTCGGTTTCAAGTCGGCAATGGCGTCCGTGTAGTCGTACACGTTCTCCACCTTCTTGCCGCCGAGGCCCACCACCACGTCTCCGCCCCGGACCCCCGCCTTGTCCGCAGGTCCGCCCTTCGCCACCCCCGAGAGAAGCACGCCCTTCACGTCGCTCTGGGCGTAGTCAGGAATCGTCCCCAAGTATGCGCCCAGCCTTCCGCGGCTCTTGTTCTTCGGTGCCTTCGTCGCCAAGTAGGGCAGGGGAGCGTCGCGTTTCATCAAGGGCATCGCGATCCGAGCCATCAGCTTCGCCACGTCCGCCAGCGCTTCGTAGTTCACCTTCTCGGCCACGTCTCCGGGAGCGTGATAGTCCGGATGCAGGCCCGTGAAGGCACTCAGGATGGGCACGCCCCGTCCGTAGAAGGAAGTAGTGTCCGTGGGGAGGTGGCTGTCCCGCTGAGGGTTCAGGTTCAGCCCCACGGGCACGTTCGCCCGTTCGATGATAGGCAACCAGCCCTCGCCCGAACCAGTGCCGTGCAGGGTCAACTTCTCCTTGTAGCGCCCCACCATGTCCAAGTTCAAGTAAGCCACCAGCGGCAGGCTCGCGTTCGCATCCTTCGCCTTCACCTCCTCCTCCAACTTGCGGGCATAATGACCAGAGCCCACCAACCCGATTTCCTCTCCCGACCACGCCGCGAACAACACGTCCACTTTCATAGTGAGGAGTCCGCGCTTCTTCAGGTCCGCCAAAAAGTGTATCAGCTCCAGCAAGGCCGCAATGCCAGAGGCGTTGTCGTCCGCTCCCGGGTGCACCTTCCCCTTCTCCGTCTTCTTCGCCCGCGAACTCGTCCTCCCGCGCCCCACGTGATCCACGTGCGCCCCTACAACCAAGTACAGGGAGGTCGGCTCGTCCCCCGCCCGCAACCAGCCCAACACGTTGCGCCCCTCTCCCTTCTCGCGAAGTACCTCCACCTCCGCCTCCACCTTCAATCCCTTCAATGGGAAACCCATCACGGGCGCCCCCTTGTCCAAGAGGTCGTGCGTCTTGTTCAAATCCTTGCCAGCCGACCGAAACATGCCGCCCGCAGCCTCGTCGCTCAACGAAACAGCCGCCACCGACATCCCCGCAGCTGAACCGTCCGAAAAAAACCGTACCAGCTCCTTCCTGTCCTCCGCATTCGGCCCCGTCACGAACAACACCCCCGCCGCCCCCAAATCCCGTGCCACGCGCGCCTTTCGCCGCAAGGCCGCGTGGCTCCAAAAAGTCTCCCTACGCTTCTTACCCCAGCCATTCGGCAAGTAGCGCATCACCATAACCCACTTGTCCTTCACGTCCAAGTGAACATAGGAGTCATACTCCGGCCACTCGCCTTCCGCTGGCGTCTGCAAGCCATATCCCGCAAACACCACCTCCCGTGCACTCACCTTCCCCGAGCGGGAAAACGACACCGGACGCCAATCCTTTTCTAGCTCGTACCGCGCCTCCTTCTTTCCCTGTGACACCAAGGCGTTCGCATCCCCCTGCTTTACCTCCTTGGTGAAGGGAAAGGGCTGAAACCACTCGCCCTCATCCCCTCCTGGCTGCAACCCGAAACGAGCAAAAGATGCCGCCACGTAATCCGTCG
>CAXGVD010000021.1:0-13898 GCA_964012695.1 uncultured Opitutia bacterium | reverse complement strand
CCAGAGGCGGCCCCGGTGGTCAAAACAGAAGGCGATGGCCTCGCCGATGTCGGGCTCGGCGACGAAGGCGGTGACCTGGAAGCCCTCCGGAACGTCCATCTTGGCGATGGCCTCGGCGGGCTTAAGGAAAGGGGCGTTGCTTGTAGGCGTGGCTGCGGAAAGGCTTCCCACCGCAAGGAGTGAAAGAGTAATGAGCAGGCTTGGTTTCTTCATTTCGGGAGGGGGACTTGTTTTTCGGTTCGCAGGTATTGCATGAGGTCGAGAAACTCCTCATCGGTCAATGTGGAAAGAAGACCCTCTGGCATCAGAGAAATATTGGAAACGACTCGGGACTTCACGTCGGTCTTGGCTATAACGCTCGTCTGTCCTACCATGCTCAGGACAATCCTAATGTCGTCCTCCTCCTTCACGTTGCCTGCGTAAATTCTGCCGTCCTTGTCAGTGATGGTCACCATGCGGTAGCCCTCAGGAACGTCATAAGAGGGATCTAAAATGTTGAGCAGGATGTAGTCGAGATCGGCCCGGTTGGAGCCCGTCAGCTCCGGGCCGATCTTTCCACCTTCCCCGTACATAACATGGCAGGCGGCACAAATCCTTTGGTACACCACTCGCCCTTGGACGGCATCGGCCTTCTCGCCGGCGGGTGAAAATGCCTTAGCCCTGTAGCGTGCAATCAAAGCCCCCTTGTCGGCGGAAACCTCTCGAACCTCACCGTAGGTTTCAACAAACTCCTCGTCCAGCAAAGCCTTCAAGCCGCGAGCCACATAGGCAGGGATCTCCTCCCTCTTAAGCTTCCCGTCACGCATGGCCGCCAGCAAGGCCCGGGCATAGGATTTGCGCGTGGCCAAGGTTTCCACCACAGCCCGCCGGGCCGCGGAGTCGAATGTCTCGTACCGACTAAGAAGAAGCGCGGGCACCCGCTCATCGTCATAAGCCGCGTAGCCCCGTATCGCGCTCATCCGCAAGTCATCAACATGAAGCAAGGTTTCCAATACGCCGAAGGTCTCGACGTTACGCTTGTTAAGGAGCGACTTCAGGGCCGTCCGCCTCGCCCCCGGATTCGCGTCGGAGTCGCGCAAAACAACGAGGGCAGCTTGCAAAGCAACCGCATCCCCAAAAACCTGACTCAAACGGGACACCAAGTCCTTCACCACCGGATCCCCCTGCCCTTCCAGTTTCTCCTTCAGTTCGGCCCAACCCACCGGAGCAGGAGCCTCCCGACGCCCCTCCAACCCGCCCAGCATGCCGCGCAGGAAGCTCGCCTGCACCTTGGGGTCGTCAATCCCCATCAAGGCCGCCACCAGAGGGTCGGGAGCCTGGCCCCGCCCCGCCGACCACGGAAAAAGGCCGGTCCACAGACAAACGACGAAGGGAAGAAGGTTCCGACACATGACCCCAAAAGGCATTCAGTAAAAAGAGCCGGACGCCACCTTGCAAGCCTCACAAGTCCGCCAGTCCCTCATTTGACGAGCGAGAACGACGACGAAAATCCTGGGCCACTCCCGTCACCCCCCTCCCTTAAAACACCGTTCGCACTCCTTCCCGGAAAACAAGCTTTCCTTTCCCGCCCACATCGCCAAAGTCACGTCCATGCAAGAAACCACCCGACGCTCCTTCCTTCGCAATGCAACGCTCGGCGGCGGCGCCCTAGCTCTCGCCCCTTCGCTCCTCGCTGTCGCCAAGAACGACCCCAATCGCTTCCAAATCGGCATCCAGGAGTACACCTTCCACCGCTGGATCGGCAGCGGCAAGCTGGACCACCTCGACTATCCCGCACTCGTCAAGAAGGAGCTGGGCATTACCCACATCGAGTACTGGAACCGCCCCTTCGGCGGCAAGCACGTGGACAAGAAGTACGTCGGCGAACTCGCCAAGCGCACAACCGGCGAGGGCATGAAGAACGTGCTTATCCTCGTGGACGCACGCCACCAGCTCGACGCCTCCAACAAGGACCAGCGCGACAAGGCCGTGGACGAGCACAAGGCCTGGATCGACTGCGCCGCCCAGCTTGGCTGCGACGCCATCCGCGTGAACTGCCGCTCCGGCGGCAACCCCGAGGCCAACCTCAAGAACGCCTCCGACGGCGTAGGCCGCCTCTGCGACTACGCCAAGGGCTCCAAGGTCAAGGTCGTCATCGAACCCCACGGCGGCCACTCCCAGAACCCCGACTGGCTCCTCAAGGCCATGAAGGCCCTCGACCACCCCAACGCCGGCATTCTACCGGACTTCAACAACTTCGGCCGCTACGACCGCTACGAAGGAGTGAAGAAAAGCCTGCCCTACGCTCCTGCCGTCTGCGCCAAGGCCCTGCGCTTCGACGAAAAGGGCAACGAGGTTCACACCGACTACTTCCGAATGCTCAAAATCATTTACGACTCCGACTACTCCGGCGTCATCAGCATCGAGTTCGAAGGGCGCGGCGTGGACCCCGTAACCGGTTCCAAGCAGACCAAAGATCTCATACTAAGCGCCCTAGAGGCCGCCGCCAAAGCGTGATTCGTTCCCCCGACGAACTGGCCCCCGACACGAAGTGGGGCGAAACAGTCTGGGCCCAAGCTCGCGAAGAGGAACTCGCCGACTCCGAGGCCGAACCGCGTCTCTGCGTGGCTGCCCTGCTCCCCTTTTACAACGGACAACCCGACTGGGAAGGCTTTGAAAAGAGCATTCGCTGGATGGCCGCCTGCGCGGAGGCCGACGGCATCGACCTCCGGTTCGTCCTCAACGCCGACACCGGCTACGTCTTCAACCTCTCCACAGACCTGTACACCGAGGTCCTCCGCCGCTTCCGAGGCATTTTCCCCGAGGCTACCTTCATCGCCGGATGCACCGCCGTGGATGCCTCCCCGGAGATTTTTGATGCCGACCGCTACCGCCCCCACCTCGACGTCGCCCAGGCCCACGGCCCGTGCGAAGTGATGCTCATGACTTCCCAGGCCCTCAACTCCCTCGACCCCGAGCGCCGCCGCGACGCTTACTACACAATCGCCGAATCCATCACCGTCCCCGCACTCGTCCACGCCCTCGAGCCCGCCTTCGTCCCCTGGGCCACACCCTTCGAGCCCTGGCTCCTCCACCAACTGGCACAACACCCCAAGTTCACCGGCGGTAAGATCTCCACTCTCGACGAGCCCCATTTCCTCTACTGGGCCGCCATGACCAAGGATTTCGGCCTGGACTTCGCCCCACACAGCGGCGATGACTTCGGCATCGCCTCCGCCATCAAAATGGGCCTGCCCCTGCTCATAGGCGCCGGCGTCTCGGCCTGCCCCCTCATCTGCACCGCCAAGAAGCTCTGGCGCAAACCACACTACGACGCCCGCGTCTACAAGCTCTTCGAAGCCTTTCAATCCCTGGAAGACGCCGTCTTCCGCCTCGACGCCAACGGAAGCGCAGCCGCCTACAAGCACAGCACCGCCGTCATTCTCCGCCTCCTCGGCCTCATCGCGTCCGACGAAATCCACCCCGACTGCCCCGACCTCCGCCCCGGCGACGAAGAAGCCCGTATGAAGGAAGCGCTCATCCGCCCCCTCCGCATCGCCGAACGCCTCGGCATCGCCAACTACGCCTTGAACTAAGTCTAAAAGGACTTCCGACCGTCCGTCAGTTTGTCCACATCCTCTCCTAAGCCTCGAAGAGTTTTCAGAATGGATGGAGGCATCTTGCCCTTTGCATCAACTGGCACGTCAAGGGTTACGACCCCCCCCTCGGCATTAATCAAGTCAATGCGTGCCTTGAGTTCAGGGAGCGTAAAGCGAGAAGCTGTTCCTGCGCCCCATCCGTCACCAACTGGCAAAAGCAAATGCCAAACAACACCCGAAGGAGCAGGGAAGTTACGTGGCGTCAAAGCCTTGCCGAAACCCTTCTTGGTTCTTGAAAGAAAATGATGGTTCTCACCAGAGGTAAAAGTCTGACGGGGACATAATCTCCCTCTCGTGCAAAGGGAGAGAATTGGATGTGCCCCGGCGTTGAATGCAAGTTCCGCCTTCGGATTGCCTGAGAGCACTGCATCAACCCAACTGTCAATATTGTGCGTCTCCCTCATCAACGCTTCGTAGGACTCTTTCATTTCCATCTTGTAACCGTCGAACCACCACCCGGAAACGAGATCCCCGTATCTTTGAGACCACTCGCCGCACACTTCTCCCCAATTCTTGAGGAAGGTTGGATTGGGCGGTTGGTTTTCACTTCTTAGAAAACCTTTGATTTTCTTAGGGTGCGACATTGGGTCGACGCCAGGTCCCGCAGGTTTTCCATCAATGCTCGGCAGAGTGTCGCCCAACGCCTCGATTATCTCGTAGTGGCGCATGGGAGCCCGAGCAGTCATGTAAAGAACGAGCCTGATGTCTCTAGCTTGAAGACTCTCCGCTATCTCCTTGACGAGGTCTCGCTTGGAAGTCCAAACGCCATTCTCAACTCCAAGAAGTCTCTCATATGCTTTGTTTGGGGAACAATACCTTCCCCAATGCTGCCCCACCACGAAAATAACGTAACCTACATGAGTGCTCTTAACGTTCGAAGCAAAAGCATCCACGTCAAAAGAATCGACGGCCTGGTTGAAGCTCCGCGAATCATGTTTAGCGAAAGCCTCGTAATGGAACATCAAACCAAAGCCACATTTGGGCAGCCAGCGTTCGCTCGAGAAAAGGCTGGCTTGAACTCCAAGCAATAAAACATAGAAAAAGCTACTGCATCTGAACAAGTGCATCGGCAAAGGCCTTTCCGATTTGGCCGAGGATTTTTGAGGAACCCAGGTAGTGATAGGCGGCGTTGGAAGCCCCGACCTCCAGCACCTTCAACTCCTCCTTGGTGAACAACTTGGCCCTAAAGGCGGCGGCGGCCTTATCGCGCTGCTCGCGGCTAAGGCTCTTGTCCTTGGCGAGTTCGCGATTTTGGGCGTTAAGCTTGCCCCGCCGCTCCAGCAGTTCAGAGAGTTGCCCGTCCCAATAGTTTTCCGTGAAGACTGCCGTGACGTTACCTCTGAACTCGGGCATCTTCGCCGGCGCAGCCATGGCGTTGCGGAATTCCCCGTGGATGCCCGCGTATCGCTGCTGACTAGGTCCGTACTTGTCGATCGGCCCGCCAGCACCCATCACGCCGATGACGAAGGGCAGCTCCGGCGCCTTCAGATCCTTACGGACATCCCGGATGAAGTGCGCGAAGTTCACGCTGTAGGCGTCATAGCTGCCAGGCTGACCTCGATTCGGATAGACGCTGCCCGCCACCATGTCGTTCCAACCCTGAAACCACACGAAGCCTGCCAGCTCGTAGCCCGCCTTGGCGTCGTAGCCCGGATAGACGCGCTTGATGTCTCCCAGCACCTTGCCGACATGCTCCAACATGAGCCGGTAGTACACGCCCGTACGCTCAGCCTTCTCCTTGCGGGCCTCGTTCAGGTCCTTACTGCGCTTCTTTATGTTTTCCAGCTCCGGATCGGTGAACTTATACGGCCCGGCGCTTGGCGGACGAAAGTCGGTGTGAAGAGATTTGCCGCCCCACGAGGTCTTGATGAGCAGGATGGTTTCGCCCAAGTGTTTCTGCATCGTGATGCCGAAGGTCAGCTCCGGCCCGATCTTGGGCTCGCGCCCGCCGGCCCCGTAGCCCACCGTCAACCGGCCATGCTTCTCTCCGGACTCCTCGGAAGTGTCGATCGACGATATCCATACCTTCTCGTGAATCTTGGGAGAGCCGTTCTTGTTAAGGATTTCCTTCAGCAACGGCGCCGTCTTCGGGTCCATGCCCAAGTGCGGCAAGGTGCGCGCCGCGGCATGCCCCTGCATGTTTGACTGCCCGACCAGCAAATAGACCTTTAACGGCTTCTTGGCGGCGAACGAAAGAGAAAGCCCAGTCAACAGGGCGGCGAGAATCAGCTTCGTTGTCTTCATAGGTTTTAGCGCGGGCGTGTTGTTGGCTGAAGAATTGGCCGGGTCAAGTCACCACAGCACCCATCTCTTCGTTTTTTTTATACGCTCGGACCAAAATCATCGATCTTGCTCGCCTCTTTTTCGTTTGCGAGGACCCTTTGCAACGACACCCTACATCGCCTTCCCCGAAGATTGCCCGACGGGAACCCAACCACCAACCACACTCACCAAAATGAAAAAACTCATCTCCATCGTCGTGGCCGCTATGCTGGCCGTGAACCTCTTCGCCGCCGAAGAAAAGAAAGCCGCTCCCGGAAAAGGCGGACGCGGCGGTTTCCTCAAGGAACTCGGCCTCTCCAAGGAACAGGCGGAGCAAATGAAGAAGCTGAACGCCGACTTCGCCGCCAAAATGAAGGAACTCTCCAAGGAAGAGCGCAAGGCCAAGGGACGCGAAATCCAAAAGGAGCGCCAAGCCGCCGTCGCCAAAATCCTCACCGAGGAACAAAACGCCAAGCTCAAGGAAATCATCGCCAAGCGCCGCGAGGCCGGAAAAGGCAAAGGAAAGCCCGAAGGCAAAGGAAAGAAGAAGCCCGAGAAGAAATAACGGCCTCTCTCACCAAACCCTTTCAAAAGAGGCGGCCCCAAAGGGTCGCCTTTTTTGTGGATGAGCCCGAAAACCATTTCGATATCCTCAACACCCTCATCACACAGACAAAAGCTCGCTTAGAGCCCGCCAAGGATTGGCCACTGCGACTCGCTGGGCGGTGGTGACGATGGATTCGAGCGACCTTTGGCTATGTGTCGCGTAGCGACGGCCCTCACGCCTTTCTCACGGGGCTATGATTTAAAACAATGCGCTCCCCTACGCCAAGAGGGCCTTTACCAGGTGCTCTTCCTCTACGCCGGTGAGGCGTTGATCGAGTCCTTGGAAGGGGAAGGTGAAGCGGGAATGGTCTATGCCCATGCAGTGCAGGATTGTGGCGTTGAGTTCGTTGAGGTGCACGGGGTCGCGGGTGACGTTGTAGCTGAAGTCGTCGGTGGCGCCGTAGGTTATGCCTGGCCGAATACCACCGCCGGCCATCCAGATGCAGAAGTTGCGGGGGTGGTGGTCGCGGCCATAGTTCTCGCGGGTAAGCTTGCCCTGACAATAGACGGTGCGGCCGAACTCGCCGCCGAAGACGACCAGAGTGTCCTCCAGCAGACCACGTTGCTTAAGGTCCTTGACGAGGGCGGCGGTGGGCTGGTCCACGTCCATGCATTGGTTCTTGATTTGGGCGGGAAGGGAGCCGTGTTGGTCCCAACCCCGGTGGAGGATTTGCACGACGCGCACGTCGCGCTCGACGAGGCGGCGGGTGAGCAGAGCGGCGTGGGCGTAGGTGCCGGGCTTGGTCGCGTTGGGGCCGTACATGTCGAGGGTAGCTTGGCTCTCGTCACCGAGGTCGGTGAGTTCGGGTACGCCAGTCTGCATCCGGAAGGCCATTTCGTACTGGGCGATGCGAGTCTGCGTCTCGGGGTCGCCGAAGCGCTCGAAGGTCTTGCGGTTGAGTTTGCCGAGGGCGTCGAGCATGTTGCGGCGGTCGCCGGGATTCACGCCCGGCGGGTTCTTCACATAAAGTACGGGGTCGCCCGCCCCGCGCAGCTTTACCCCGTCGTACTTAGAGGGCAAGAAACCGCTGGACCACATGCGCGTGAAGAGAGCCTGACTGGGGTTCTTGACGGTGGGCGTAAAGACCACGAAGGACGGCAGGTCTTGACAGTCGCTACCTAGGCCGTAGCTGAGCCAGGAGCCGATGCTGGGTTTGCCGGGCACTTCGCTGCCGGTCATGACGAAGGTGCAGGCAGGGTCGTGGTTGATAGCCTCGGTGTGGACGGAGCGAATCATCGCTACATCGTCGGCAATAGTCTTCATGTGCGGGACCAGTTCGCTCATCTCGATGCCGGACTGTCCGCAGCGCTCGAACTTAAACTTGCTCGGGGCCACGGGGAAGCGCTTCTGGCCGCTGGTCATGGTGGTAATGCGCTGGCCGTTGCGAATGGAGTCGGGCAGGTCCTGATCGAAGTAATCCTGAAGGCGCGGCTTGTGATCGAAGAGGTCGATTTGCGAGGGCGCCCCGTTCATGTGCAGATAAACGAGCCGCTTGGCCTTGGGGGCGAAGTGCGGCAGGCCGGACAGAGGTGGGTGTGCGTCCCCCAACCCAGCGGAGGCCTGTGCCCCTGAGCTATGACGGCCCAGCATGGAGGCCAAGGCTATGCCGCCTACCTTGAGGCCGGCCCCGTGAAAGAATTGCCGACGGTTCTGGAGTTGGTGGAATTCGAGCGCGGGATTCATGGCGTCAGTTCTTGTTCACGACTTCGTCCAGGTTCAATAGGAGGTTCGCCACCAGGGTCCAGGCGGCGAGTTCGGCCGGGTCAAGCTTGGGGTCGGCCTTGCTTTCGCCGAAGGCAATGAGTCGTTTGGCCGCCTCGGCGTCCTTCCCGAATCGAGCCCGGTACCCGGTAAGCGCATCGTTGACGACCTGCGCCTCCTCTTCTTCGGGATGCCGTGCGGTGACCACCCGCCATGCCCAACGGATCCGTGGGGAATCGTCGCCGCCTTCCTTGAGGATGCGCTGGGCGAGGTTGCGAGCAGCCTCCACGTGCTGTATATCGTTCATCAGCTGCAGGGCCTGCATGGGTGTGTTACTGCGGCCGCGCGCGGAACAGCTCTTCTCGCGATTGGGCCCGTCGAAGCTGCTCATGAAAGGCGGGGGCGCGGTGCGCTTGAGGAAGGTGTAGAGGCTGCGGCGGTAAAGATCGTCGCCCTTACCCTGCTTATAGTTGCGGGTGTTGCTGGAGGCGAAACCGACTGGCTCCCAAATGTTGGGCGGCTGGTAGGGCATCACGCCGCGCCCGCCCATGGCAGGGACGAGCAGACCACTTAGGCTCAGGGCCTGGTCGCGGATGACCTCGGCGTCCAGACGATGCCTCGGCCCCCGGGTGAGAAACCGGTTCTCGGGGTCCTTCTCCAGCAGAGCCGGTGTGACTGCGGAGCTTTGAAGATAGGCGTGGCTGGTGAGGATGCGGGTGACGAGACGCCGCAAGTCCCAGTCGTCCTCCACGAACTGCACAGCCAGCCAGTCGAGAAGTTCGGGATGGCTGGGCAGGTCCCCTTGCGTACCGAAGTCCGCGCTAGTCTTCACGAGGCCGGCACCGAAGAACTGTTGCCAAAACCGGTTCACCACTACCCGGGCGGTGAGCGGGTGCTTGCCGCTGACGAGCCATTCGGCGAAATCCAACCGGTTGTAGTCTCGGCCCTCGGGCTTGGGCGGAAGCGGCGGCAGGAATTCCGGTACGTCGCGGGCGACTTGCTCGCCCGGACGATCATACTGTCCGCGAAGCATAACAAAACTCTGGCGGGGCTTGGGCAGGTCGGCCATGACGAAGGTGACGGCGGTGTTCTTGCGAATGACCTCCTGCTCGGCCAAGAGCCCGGCCTTCTCATCCTTGAGCGGCCGCAAGATCTCCACGGCGCCTTTGTAGTCGTGCGCCAGCCAGTGCAGGAAAAGGCGTTTTTCCACGGCGTCGGACCAGTCCGCAGGCGACTTGTCCTTGACCAGCTTGCGAAGTTCGTCGGTGAGATTCTTATTACGCTCGTTTTCCTTCTTCGCTTTCCAGGCCCTCCAAGAAAGGTCGCAATCCGTACTGGGATTGGTAGAAACGACGGCTCCGGACTTGTCCCAGTACGCCTTACCATCGAAGTGGGTATAGGCCCAACCGGTAATATTAGCGCCAGGCTTAAATCCCACTTTCGCGACGTCCACCTCCAATCGGACCCATTTACCAGTCTCGGGCAGCTTGCCCATATGGCGTCGACTTGAAGTACCCTCCTTGCCCCACGCAATTTTGCTTTCTCCCCAATAAGCCCGCTGTTCCCAATTGCCGGAGTGGAACTGCAGCATGATCTGTTTGGGGGGATTGAGCGTGTCAAGGAACACGTGTGCGAACAGTTTCATGTCTTTCTCAACAACCAAAGACGGATTGGCTCCGCCGATGACAAGCTGCTCCAAGCCTGTTGCCTCCAGTACAAAAGCCTTGCCTCCGCTGAATACCGGATCGGGCTTGCTCACGGTTTTCCATTCCTTGTTTCCCTGACGGGAGGCGTTAGATGGGAAATCATCATCGATCCAAACTGTTTCCTTCGAAGTTGGCTTAGGCGGCGGGTCAAGTTCGGCGGGATCGCTGTAAGGAATATTCGCCACGGTTTGGGCGATGCGCTTGTCAGTTGCTTTTATTTCCTCCTCCAAAACCGCCATCCTTTCTTCGTCGCCCGGACGAGGAACTCGCAGGACAGGCGGAGTGTTAAGCTTGTTGCCGTCGAGAGCAGGGTCCGCGGCACTATGAAAGAAGGCATACATCGAGTAATACTCTTTGGTGGAAATTGGGTCGTACTTGTGGTCATGGCAGACCGCGCAACCCGCGGTGAGCCCCATCCATACCTCCACCGCCGTCGAAGTGCGGTCCACCGCGTTGCGGTAAATCCATTCCTTGGCGATACTGCCTCCCTCCCCTGTGGTCACGTTGCAGCGGTTGAAACCAGAGGCAATTTTCTGGTCCATCGTGGCCTTGGGCAGAAGGTCACCCGCCAATTGCCAGCGGGTGAAGTCGTCGAAGGGCAGGTTTTCGTTGAAGGCCCGCACCACCCAATCGCGGTAGGGCCACATGGAGCGCTCGTTATCTAAGTGTAAACCGTGCGTGTCCGCGTAGCGCGCGAGGTCCAGCCAGTAGCGGGCCATGTGCTCGCCGTAGGTCGGCCGTTGCATCAGTCGGTCAATCCACCGCTCCACCCTGTGGGTCGACTCGTCCGCCAGAAAGGCGTCGACCTCCTCCGGCGTGGGGGGCAAACCCGTCAGATCAAGAAACAGCCGACGCACTAGCACTTCAGGCTCGGCCAAAGGCGCAGGCTTAAGCCCCTCCTGCGTCATCCGTCTTTGCAGAAAACCGTCGATAGGATTGGCCGGGCCCTTGGGCGGTTCCGGCTTATTCGGCTCGACGAAGGCCCAGTGCGGCTCGTACTTGGCCCCCTGTTCAATCCAGCGCCTAAGAACATCCCTGTCCTCAACCGTCAGAGTCTTCTTAGAGACCGGCGGCGGCATCAGCTCGTCGGGGTCTTCGGTAATGATTCGTTGCCAGACCTCGCTCGCGCCGAGGTCGCCAGGCACAATCGCCGAAACCCCATCGCGCGGTTCCAAGGCACTAAGTTCGTCGTCCAACCGAAGCCCACCCTTGCGCTTCTTCGCGTCCTGCCCGTGACAGGCAAAACACTTGGCGGCCAAAACCTTGCGTATGTCCCGGTTGTAGCTCACCTCCTCTGCTGACGAAACCGCACAAGCCCAGCCAATCAACAGAATAAATAAACAAGCCTTCATCGTACCGGAAGTATCCCGTCCCCAGCGTCACGGCTCAAGGAGAATTACGACAATGACTCAATCTTAACGAGGCAACCGGCTCAAGGCTTGGGCGGGTCAGCGAGAGTCAGGCCTAGGTCTTTGCAAAGAATATCGCGTATCGGCGAATGGATGGGTTTGCGATCAAAGAAAAAGGGATCGGCCCCATGGCCAGCCGGCTTGTTCATGTCAATAAGCCCCTTGACGAAGGTGTACATGTCGTTGGTGGGAATTCCGTGCTTGGCCATGACCTTTGAGGCGATGGCGTTGTAATCGGTTTCAGTGCCCTTCTCGAAAACGTTGGTGCTGGAATGACGGATCGGCGTGGTGCTGCCCCAGACAAGCTTGGCTCCAGTGGCCTTGAGACGAGTGACGAGGGCGTGCAGATTCTTTTCGTATTGCTCGGGCTCGGTGGTACGAATGCCGCCGGCGTGCCGTGGCATCACCCGAAAGGCCTTCACTCCAGGGACGCGGTGAATCAAATCGCCCAAGCCACAGTTGAAGTGGATAAGATCCCATTGACCCTCGCCGAGTTGCTGGTTCAAAAGTTCAAGAGCGGTGGTGGAACCCCAAACCACGCCTGGCTCCTGGCGCGAATAATGGATCTCCGCCTTCCCCTTGAACTCCTTTTTCAGATCCGAAGCCGGTTGCTGATAGATTTGATCGCCGAGAATAAGCACGCGAGGCAGGGCGTTTTCAGCGGCATTCAGATGGCTAACCAGATGGAAGGCCAGCAGGATGGCAATGACACCGAGTCTGTACATCGCTAAGCCAGTGCTTCAGGCATGGGGCCGGTGCTGTCGGCGAAGGCTTTAACGGGGACGTCCACGGCGTGTAGCATGGAAAGAAAGAGGTTGGCCAGCGGCACTTTTTTGTCGCCTTCGAAGGAATGCAAGTGGCCGTGTTTGAGGCCAAGGGCGTTACCGCCGGCAAGATGGATGGGATAATTCTTGGTGCTGTGGGAAGCGTGCGGGTGAGCCGAGCCCCATAAAACAACCGTGCGGTCCAGCAGGTTGCCGTCGGCCTCGGGCGTATCCTTGAGTCTTTGCAAAAAATAGGCATGCTGTTCGGCTCGCCAGCGGTCCCATTGGCCGGAATAATCCACGGGGCGCTTATGGGCGATGTCGTGCGTGGCGCCCTTGTAGCCGAGCACGTAGGTGGCGTAATTCCACAGTTCGCTGTCGGAGGAATTCTCACTCTCCAGCATCAGCGAGGCAAAGCGGGTGGTGTCGGTCCGAAACGCCAGGTAAACTAAGTCGTACATGCAACGAATGTATTCCTTCGGATCCTTGTGCGAGGCATCGAGGTTCAGGCCCTTGGCGTCGAGCTCCGGGAGCGGTTCATGCGTCCACTTGCTGGTCCGCTCCACGCGTTGCTCCAGCGCCCGGATGGATTCCAGGTACTCCTCCACCTTGCTTTGGTCTTCGTGGCCGAGGCGCCCCTTAAGGCTGCGGCTTTGGTCCATCAACAGGTCCAGTATGCTGGCCTCGCGCTTTAGCCCGGCGCGCACCTGCTCGACGCCCTTGCCGGCGTAGGGATTGAACAGCCGATTGAAAATCTCTTGCGGCTTGTGCAATGAGGGAATGGGCCGCCCGGGGCCACGATGGGAAAGTGTCTTGCTGCGTCCATACGAACCCGTACCGCCCTCCGTGCCGAGCACCATGGAGGCGAACCGCGTCTTGTCCCCGTGGGCGTTGGCACCAACCTGATCGATGGAAATGCTGTTGGTCTTTTGCCGACCCACCATGTCAGCGCCAGTGGCAAAGACATCGCCCGAACTGTGCCCGCCCAAGCCCCAACCGCCGGCGTGGTCCAGCCCGCGATAATAGCTCACGTAATCCTTCAGCGGCTGAAACGGTTTGGCGGATTGGTTGAAGGTCAGCGGGCCGGCATCGCGGCAGGGCCACCAGCTCCATTCGTGGTGCGGCTTATTCGGGTCAGGAATGCCGTTCCCACCGTTAGGCATATAGGCACCGTAGGAAAAATAGCTCACCAACATACGCTTCGGCATCGCCTTGACAGGCGCAGCCCAGCCCATGCCGTTAAGTAATGGTAAGGCCAGCGCAATGCCCCCGCCCTTGAGCATTTCACGTCGATTCAGATGCCAGCTTTTCGGTTTCATCGTGTGTCGGTCGGCTATTTCACCGTTCCCTTGAACAAAGGACTCTGGCAGATGGTAAGGATCATGTCGAGCAGTCGGTGCTCGTTGGCGGCGGACTGCTTGAAAAGCTCATCCACAGCAAAGCGGTCGCGCGTAGTCAGCTCGCGGCCGATGCCGTAGGTAAGTAGTCGGCGCAAAAGGTTTTCGGCAATTGCATCCCGGCGATGCTTCAAAAGATACATCTTCAGCTCGGCCATGCCGCTGACCTCCGGACCATTCGGCACGCGGGCGGCGGCCTCAACCTTCTCAGTGTTGACGGTCTTCAGGTAGGCAGCATAGCCAGCGAGGTCTCCGTGGGTTTGCGGGTCGAAGCCACTGATCCGGGCGCCTTCCTTCGGCACCAGCGGCTGATACCTGCCGATGGCGTTGTAGCGCTCAAAGGGAATACCCCAGGGATCGAGCCGAGCGTGGCAGTCGTTACAGCTTTCCTTCTGGCGATGCTTGGCGAGGAGG
>CAXGVD010000020.1:0-14110 GCA_964012695.1 uncultured Opitutia bacterium | reverse complement strand
AAGGCGAATTCCTTGAGGCCTGGGACGGGTACTTCCGGTTGCGGGGTAAAGACGCCCACTCGTTGTGAAACGACTGTGCCGACGGGGTTCTGAGCCATAGTGCGGAAGAAGTAGATTTTGCCGCGTTGCAGGTCGGAGACGGTGGCAGAGAAGGGACCGGAGGCGAGTTTCCCGAGGTCGGTCCTGTAGTCCCAGGCCAAGGGGTTGGTGCCACGGTCTTCGTCGCCCCAGAGTATAGTTATGCTTGGCAGTTCGCCTCCGGTGTCCTTCAAGACTCCGTTTAGGGTGGCTTCTTCCGCGGTCACGGGGGAGGCGTTGAGGTCTCCGAGGTCGGGCAAGGTCAGGTAGGCCCGAGTGGTAAAGGTTCCCGCCTGTGACCACACCTTGTCTCCGCCCTCATTCGAGACGACGAAGCGGTAGTGATAGGTCCCGCCCGCTACCAGTCCGTCCAGGTAGCCGCCGAATTGGCGGGATGAGGTGGTGCCCACGTTCACCACACGGGCCCAAGCTGCGGGGTCCGTCCCCTTGTCGCTCACGTCCACGTAACCGGTTACGTTCAGGTCGGAAGAAGTGACGTCTACGCAGGAGCCGTTGATGCGTACGCCGTAGAGCCCGCGGTCTGTGATGGGCTCCGGCTTGACGTTCGCGGGCAAGGGAAGGTGGGAAAGCCTGACTGGCAGGGAGGTTGCGCCGTAGCCGTTGGTGGAGTTCACGGTCACGTTCACGTCGAGGCCCGCCGCAGGGGGCGTTCCCGTGAAGGAACCGGAGAGGATGCCCGTGGTTACGTTGAAGTCCAGGCCCACGGGCAAGGTTCCGGTGAGCGACCAAGTCGCGGGGAAGTTCGGGTGGGAACCGTTGGACTCGTAACGCACGGAAAGGGCCTTGCCGGGGTTTCTTGCCGCAGAGGCGGGTCCTGTGACCACGGGTCTGCCGGACTGAGCGGGGTTGCGGAATTGCACCGTGGTGGAGTTGGCCACCGAGGCGTTCCCGTCTCCCGTGGCCGCTCCCGCGAAGACTCCCACGGAAACGTCGGCAGGGTCCGTGGTGGGTGTGAGGTTAAAGGTGTAGCGGTGGCCCGAGCCGTTGAAGTCGGAAACGGTGGCGTTGGCCGATACGTTTAGGTCTGAGGCTTCGAAACCGGTCACGGAGACGTTGGCGTCGTCCTTTTGGAACAGCACGGTTACGGGAATGGGAATGGCGTAGGAGGGGGAGGGGGCGCTGATTATGGGGGCTAATCCTTGTATCTTCCTCAATAACTCCAACTCCGCCAAGTGCACTTTATTGCCGTTGCCGTTGCTGTCGGTGATGTCCAACCGATAGTACTCGTAGGCCGCGGCGTTGACGAAGGTGAACTCCCGGGTTTCCTTTCGCCCCGTCCAGGCTTCGTTCGACCGGGTATCCACGGTTACCCAGTTGATGCCGTCGTTGGAGCCACGCAGGGTCCAGTTTCTCGGGTCTCCCGTGGCGTCGTCTCCCGCCGAGGTGATGGTGTAGCGGTCGATCGCCCAGCGTTGGCCGCCTCCAAAACGGTACTGAATCCAGCTCGAATTTGTTAGGTCCAGCCACTTGCTGTCCAGATTGTCGTCGAAGGCGTTCGTCCCCACCTCGTTCGGGAAGTTTTCCCCCCACTGGTCAACTGTGCCACCCGTTGCCTTGTCCGAAGCATTCTCCAAACCCGTCGCCGCACCTGCCCCGAGCAAGCCGAAGATCGCCCCAAGCAAAACCCTGCCAACAAATCCCGCCCCATGCGGCCCTTTCTTCAAGCCATTTCGAGCACAAGAAGGTCTCGTGCGCGCTCGAGGCAACGCACTACCAATGTCTGAACTGTTTACGGGTCCTATCAGTTGCAAGGGAAGGTGGAATCTTCACCCCTGCGCCAACCGTTTGGCAATTCTTTTGTTACGAATCGCGGGTAACTTGCAAAGAACCCCTTTGACGGCATCAATCGGGCGTCGAGCTAAGCTTTGCAAGGGCCCTCTGTATCGACGACCTTAGTCCAGGCTCTTTACCTTTGTTGAGCGCATCGTTCTTCTTTCCCCCTTGACCGATCTCATTATCGTTTTCAGGGTGATTTAGTGAAACCTTTGCCTCGCGTTTTTTCTTTTCTTGTCTTCGCCGTGATTGCGGGCGTGGGCCTGTCTTCTGCCGAGAATGGGTCCAATCCCTTGCTCGTCGATCCCGTCTTCTCCCTCGACCGCGTTCGCATCAAAGGCGCTCCACCCGAGTTCGACTCAGAGTCCCTCCGCGTGCCTCTCAAAAACTCGTTCCTGTTTCATTCCAGAATGCACAAGCTCGCCCGGCGGTTGGAGAATGAAGCGGGGTTGCCGAAAAACTTCATCCTGTTCGAGGCTCTTCAAAAACAATACGTGAATGGCTTCCGTCTCAGAGGTTTCCTCGATGCCAACGCAAGCGTCGAAGCCGTGGGCCAACCCGGCAAGAGAACCTTGCTCGTTACCTTGAAGCCAGGGAAACGCTTCGCCTATCGCGGTTTCGATATCGATCCCGCCGTTCCCGCCGCCTTCCTGCCCCGCCTCCACATGGCTCTGGGCCTTGATCCCGAGGGGTTGGAGAAACTCAGAAGAGAGCAGGCCGTTTGGGAGAGGTACAAGTCGCAAGCCGTGTTGCCCGGAGCCAAAGGAAGCAAGCGTTGGTTTGGAGTGCTTGGTTTGCTTAGTCCCTCCCAAGACAAGGAGGAGGCTGGAGATATCCTGCCTTTTCCCGGCGCAGACTCCCCTGAAACCGCCCCCTTCAAGGACAACATTTCCAATCCTCCGGGCTTTTTCGAGGATACCCTCCTTCAAACCATCACCTCGCTTCAGAAGAACGCCGAGTTGCTCCACGTCGTTCCCGAGGTTCCTTTCTCCTTGGACAAAAGCTGGCGGGAGGACGCCACGCAACTTGTCGGGGAAGAAGCGGCACGCCAAGGTTTTCCCGACGTGCAAGTCACCGCCGATCCCGTTCGCGGAAAAAACGGAATTTTTCGGGTTCGTGTCGGGCTGGACGGATCGGACACCCCCCTCCGTCTTGGTAAGTTGCAACTGATCGGAGTTACCCTGCACGAACCGGAAAAAGTGAAGGCGTGGATTGTCGAAAAAGCCGGGCTCGCCCCGGGGACTCTTCTCACTTCTGAAGTTCTAGCCAAAGCCAAACGCATCCTCATGCACTCCTTTCATTTTTACGACGTCGGCATCCGCCCCTCTGTCCTCTCTGGAACGGCCGACCTCCTCATCACCCTGCGCGACAGCCCCAGGCTTCCACTCCTTGGCGCGGAAGTCTCCCCCGAGCAACACATCCTCCGCCAAGCCGGTCGTTTCATGGGTAAGATCCGCAGCGTGACTTTTACGGGTGAAGCGCTTGTCGGCGGGCCCGACCAACTTTTGCGTTCGACCTTGCAAGTGGATGATCAAAGCGTTCGCTTGCGCTTGGATTGGCCGCGAGGGGACGGAAACGCCTCCTTGGATGTGGAATCACGGGACGGCATGATGTTTTTTCTTCGAGCCCCGGACGCTCCTCCTTTCCAATGGAAGGAACCCGTTCAGAGTTCTCTTGTCGTGTCAGTGCATCACTTGTGCTCACCGGAGCAGCAAGAAGACGAAACCACTCAACTCATGGGGAGCATCCGGGCCGGCATGGAAATGAGTACCCGCAACGAAACGGGAAGCTTCATTAGACTGGAAACCGTCTTCGAGCCTGCCGCCTTGATCCTTTCGGAGAAAGACGGGGGCAAGCTCCGGGTAGTGTCCGACTCTCCCGTCGAAACCGTTCTCGTTCGAACCAGCCCGGAAGGTGCCTCGCGGCGCATCGTCGTTCGCAAGAAGGACGATGCCGTCACGGGTATCCGCCTGGAATTCGAAGAGGGCGCGGACGAGAACGGCACGAGCGCGAAGTATGCCTTATTACTCTCTGACACGCTCCTTCCGGCCGCCCTTGCCCAACGCGCGGCTCCTGCCGCGCTTCTTTCGTCTCCGGATTTCTGGAAGGCGGTTGGACGGAGAACCGGCGAGCTCATCCAGTTCATCGGTGAAAGCCACTCCCACGAGCTTCGCGAACACCTCCCCGTGCCTCCCAATGCGATGCCCGCTCTCATGGAAGAGCTTGTCGTTCCGCTTCTTCAAGGCTTCGCCTTTGCCGCCACCGAAGAGGAAGACGAGCCGGTCGCCCAACGCTCCCCGCAAGGCAAGTGGTACTTTCGGGCGAGTCTGCGTTCGCTCCTCCGGGACGAACCCGGGGAAACCAACTGGGAAGAACAAGCCCTTTCCTTTCTCGAGGAATCCCTCGGATGGAAGAAGAACACATGGCCTCACAGTCTGGTCTCTATGGGGTTCAACATCTATTTGGGGCGTTCGCAAAACTTGTTCAAGGACTTGAACGCTCTAATCCGAGACGATTCGATCGGTCCCCTTGGCAACATGGCCCTTGCCGGCATGTGCGGAATCGTCGGCATAGCGCCCGGCCAACGCGCCTTCACCATGAAAGCACGCCGCTCCATGGGCTGGCTCTTCGTGTGGGAGGATCTCGAATCCCTCGGTATCGCCCAACGCTTACCCGCCCTCTTCGCCTCCCTTCCCCAAGACGCCGTACTTCGTGAAATTCTCCCCGAAGACGAACGTGACGGCTTTGACGACCTTCATGCCCGAATCCGCGCCACAACCAGCCAAGCCGAGCGCGCCAAGCTCTCCCGCTCCCTCGCGTACCTCCTTTACCAAGCCCACTTCCGCCAAAAGCTCCTCGACGCCCTCACCAACTCCCTCGAAGGCAAGTTTCAATAGTCCCGCACCAAACAACCTCAGGACTTGGGCGGCGGAGACCTTCCTGCCAAGCTATACCCTTTTGGTACCCGGAGAGGGGATCGAACCCTCACTCCCTTGCGGGAACCGGATTTTGAATCCGGCGCGTCTACCAATTCCGCCATCCGGGCATGGGGTGGAGTGGAAGGCGAAGGATCATGGGGAGCTTGGCCGGGTTTGGCAATCGCTTTGTGGCGTGAAGACCTTGGCGAAAGTAATCGGGAAGGAATCGGGACAAGATTCGCAGCAAGTCGAAGATGGGCTAGAGACAGACTCTTTGGAGTTTCAAAAGGGGCGATTAGTTGCTGGAAAACAATGCGGAAAAAACCATGAGCCCCAGCACGACGACCCAAAACCCCAGCATAAGAGCGCTTCGCCAAACTTTGCCCCATATCGTTATTTCCGGCGGAGCATTAAACCATAATTCATAGAGCCAAAAGTTTTTTATCCCCACCTTTCGGGGCAATTCCACAAGCCAAAAATCTTTCAGTCCCATTTTGGCACCGTATCCTAGTTCACCACTGCGTCAAGAGAGTCGATTATCTCTCGGTCATGGTAATCGCTTTTTGGCTCGGCAATTCGGTCTTGGAACGGCGGGGCGTCCTTACGATACGAACTGGATTGCAGAGGCCTTGATGCTTGCAAGGATGAAGTTGAGATAGGGGACTTCTCAGTCCAGCGGATTTTTTTCGTAGTCGGAGGGCACGACCCAGCCGGTTCGGGGTGTTTTTTGGCCGGCTTGGTGTTTTTCGTAGAAGTCGTTCCAGGGGCCGACGAAGGGGTACGCGTCGAAGACTTGGCCTTGGCCGCGGGTTCGGGGGTCGCCTTGGGCGAGGAGGCGGGCGTGGAGGAGGCGGTCGAGTTCGGCCCGTCGTCGGTCGTGCCTGCGGTCTCCGTATAGGTTACGGATGCAGTCGGAGTCTTTGCTTAGGTCGTAGAGTTCGACTGGTGGGCGTTTCCCGAAGTTGAGTTTCCAGTATTTTTCGTCGCCGCTTCGGCGTTGTTTGAGGAGGAGGGTCTTGACTGGGGAGGCGTCGCAGTTGAGGTAGCCGGTTTCCGGGTTGCCGGCGGGCCAGCGGTTGGGAGCGTGGTTGCGGAGGTAAAGGAAGTTGTCCTTCACGATGCCGCGAATGGGGTAACCACCATTGCGGGGTCGGCCGACGTCGTGGCGTTCCTTGCCGAGGAGGACGTGGTCGCGCTTCGGGTTGACTTGCCCTGATTGGTCGGAGGCGAAGAGGTCGAATAGGCTGCGTCCGGTGATGGGTTGGAGGCCGGCTTGGGCGGTAGTGAGGCGGGCGGCTTGGAGGAAGGTGGGGGCGAAGTCGGCGAAGCTTACGTAGTCGTCCACCTTGCGGGCGGTTCCGCGTATGCCGGCGGGCCAGCGGATGGCTAGGGGGACGTGGTTGGAGTGTTCGTAGGCCTGACCTTTGCAACGGGGGAAGGGCATGCCGTGGTCCGAGGTGGCGAGAACGAGGGTGTTTTGGGTGAGGGCGGATTGGTCGAGGGTTGCGAGGATGCGGCCGAGGTGTCGGTCGTAGTGTTCGACCTCGACGGCGTAGTCGAGCATGTCGTGGCGGACGGTCTCGACGTCTGGCCAGTAGGCGGGAACGCGGTCGACGTCGGCGAGTTTCTTGCCGCTCTTGACTCCGTTTTGGTAGGCGAAGCCTCGGTGGGGTTCGGAGGTGCCGTACCAGAATGCCCAGGGTTTGCCTTCGGGGACGGAGGCTAGGAAGTCGGCGAAGTTGGCGGCGTAGTCGTTGTGGGATATGGCTCCGGCCGGAGGCTTGGCTTTGCGTGTGGAGTAGGGTTTGCCGGTGAGGCGGCGGGGCTTGCCTTGGGCGTCGTTGGCGATTCCGGGGCCCCAGCCTTTGCCCGTGTAGCCGACGTAGTAGCCGTTGTCGGCGAGGGCCTCGGGCCAGCCTTTGAACTTGGCGGGGAAGAAGTTCATGTGGTTGGCGGCTTGTTCGAGTTGCCAGGAGTTCCTGCCGGTAAGGATGATGGCGCGAGAGGGGGCGCACTTGGCGTTTGGGGTGTAGGCCCGGTTGAAGAGAATGCCTTCCCGGGCGAGGCGGTCGAAAGCGGGGGTCTTGACCCAGTCGCAGCCGTAGGCTCCGGCGTGGCCGAAGCCCCAATCGTCCGCTATGGCGAAGAGGAGGTTGGGGCGGGCGCTTGCGGCTGGGGAGGGTGGGGCGGCTTTGGAAGCCGGCTGGGGTTTGGCGGCGGCGAAGCGCTTAAGGTAGGCGTCGGCGTAGCGGTTGCCGAATTCGCGGAAAGCAGCGGCGGAGAAGTGAATCTTGTCCGCCTTGTGGCCGAGGCCTTCGGAGGAGACGAAGGCGACGTTGGGGAGCTTGTCCGCGAGGGTGTGGTGGGCCTTCGCCACGAGCTTCTTGTTGTCGTTGAGGGGCGGGCGGGGGAATCTGCCCAGTTCCCCGAGAATAAAGGGGACCTCGGGGACGCCTAACTCCTGGCGGAAGCGGGTGACGAGGGAGTGCAACTTCTTTTCGTAGAGTGGGGCCCGTTCGGGGGTGCAGTCGGACTCGCCTTGGTGCCAAAGGATGCCCTTGAGAATGCCGTTCTTCATGGCGAGCTTGGTTCGGCGGATGGCGTCGTCCCACGGGTGGCTCTTTGTCTGACCGTGGTAGCCGCCGGGTTCCCAACTGGAAATGGGCGAGCCGCCGGCGGCACAGGGTATGAGGCCAATGGCGACGCCGGGTTTGGCCTCGGCCACCCGGATGCCGAAGGAGCGACCTAGGCCGACGCCGGCCACGGGTTTGTCAAAGTGTAGGGGGGCGACGGCGGAGCCCCAGAGGCCCTCCTTGGACAGGGCGAGGACGTTCGGGTGGGCTTTCCTGTCCTGCGGTTCTACCTTGCCGCGGCCCGCCATGTTCGACTGGCCCGCTAGGAGAAAGAGGTGAAAGTTTTCCTTGGCGGGAAGCTTGTCGCTCTCGACCCAAGGATCGTCGGGCAGAGCGTAAAGAGAAGACGCGCAAAGGACAGCGGAGGTGAAAAGGACGGCCTGTTTCATGTCGGGAGCGTTTGGGAGAATAAAGGTCGCTCACGTTCGCCGGAAAGGGCGTGAAGTCAAGGCGTCATGCCTTGGCGGGTTGCGGTTTTGGGGGAGGCTCTTCCGGAAAAAGTTTCCGTTGCCGGTTTCTTCCCGTTGACGAGGGAGCCGCTTTGGGCGAAACCTCTTTCGCAGATTTTGTTCATGAATAATAAATTTATCGTGCGGGTGCGAGCTTTCGGGAAAGGTTCGCTTGTTTTGGGGCTTATGGCGTTTCTCTTCTCGGGGGCGGTTTTCGGCAAGACGCAGGTGGACGAGTTTCTATCCCTCGACAACGCCCCGAAAAAAGGACTGGTACATGGTCCGAAGTTGGACGACCTCGCCTTTCTCCGCAAGGTGACCGTGGACCTCATTGGTCGCATTCCCAACTCTAAGGAGAGAAGCCGCTACCTGAAGGACTCCGCCGCCACCCGGCGCGGCCTCTTGGTGGAGCGTTTGCTCGAGCACGAACGTTTCGCCGACCGTTGGACCGCCTTTTTCGCCGATATGCTCCGCATTCGCACGGGAGCCACGGGCGGGGGAGCCTTGCTCGCTTATGTGCACAAGGGGGTGGAGGAAGGCAAGCCCTTCGACGTTCTTGCCCGGGAACTCCTTTCCGCCCAAGGTCGGGCCAACTCCATTCCCGCCGTGGGCTTCATCCTCAATGATAATGCGGATCCCATGGCCCTGACCGCCGCCACGGCCCAAGTTTTTCTCGGTGTTCGGATGCAGTGCGCCCAGTGCCACGACCACCCTTTCGATGACTGGGAGCAACGCCAGTTCTATGAAATGGCTTCCTTCTTCGGCAAAACCCGCCGCATGGAAAGCCGATTGACCAGATCCGTTTACACCACCGAGAGCGCCGAGAACCGTGTGCTCTGGCCACCCGAACGTGAAAAGCCACCCTCCAGGGCTCCCGTGGACGCCCGCTTCCCCTTCCTTTTGGAGAAATTCGAAGGAAAACCCGAACATGTCGCTCGTCTGGAGGCGAAGCGGGCCGCTGAACGCAAATCCAAGGCGGTCTCCGAGGAAATCGTGGCAATCGAGGACTTGCTCGACGGAACCGAGGCTACGGTGGACGTCGCCGCCCGCAAGACCGGTCCCGCAGGTTTCGATCCTGCCGCGGATCTCAAGCGCCAGAACGCCGGCCTCGACATAAAGGGCGACCTTTACCGGGCCAGCATTCTGCGGGCCGAACTGGGCAAGCTCGTCACCCACCCGCGCAACCGCTACTTTTCCCAGAACTTCGTCAACCGGCTCTGGGCCGAGCTGATGGGGCGCGGCATTTACGAACCCATCGACGACTACTCCTTGTACCAAACGATTTCGCACCCCAAGACCTTGGACTTTCTTCGCAAGGAGTTCGTCGCCGTCGGTTACGACCTGCGCGAGGCCCTTCGGCTCATTGTCAACTCAGACGCATACGCCAGCGGACGCCTCGACGCCAAGCATCCCGCCAAGGTCCGATTGGATTCGGAAACCGCCTTCACATCCGGGGCCTCCCGCAGGATGATCGGGGAAGCCTTGTTCGACAGTATTGCGGCGGCGGGCAACCTGGAGAACTTTAAGTGGCCATCCGGCGCCAACCTTAAAACGGTGAAACGCCGTGAGCGTGTGTACCTCGACGCGGAGGGCAAGCCCGAGCCCGTGGTCGGTTCACCCGCCGCAACTCCAGGCGCTCCCGCCATGGGCTCTGGTGCGCCCGGAGGCGGATACGACTTGGAGAAGAGCATTGCCTTGGATTTCGACGCTCTGCTTGCCCGCAATGACGTGAAGGAGGAATTGGAGGCCATGCGGGTTCGCTCCAATGAGGAACTGGAAGCCATGCGTATGGCGGCCATGCAGGCCCGCCCGGTTCGCCGAGGTAAATACAAGTACGTCTACGTTGAGGAAGAAGTGGACGACAATCCGCGCTACTCCAGCTCTTATCGAATGGCCTCGCCCGCCGCCCCGGACCACTTCCTACGGATTTTCGGCCAACCCGGACGCGACCGTCTAGGGGACTTTCGCGACTTTACAGCCTCCATGCGCCAGGCCCTCATGATGCTTAACGGCAAGCTGACTCACGAGGCAGCCCGGGTTGGTCCTTACGAGCAAGTGCACGCTCTCCTTACCGGTCAGGACAGGGACTTGGCCGCCGCCGTGCGCCTCGTCTATCTCGACCTATTTACACGCGAGCCCGGCAAAGAGGAATTACGGGAAGGACTGGCTTTCCTTTCCGAGTCGGAAAATCCGCTTGAAGGCATGGCCGACCTCCGTTGGGCCATGCTTAACAGCCACGAGTTCAAGTTTCTCCCGTAGATTCTCCCCCGAGTCTCGCCTCCTCTTCTTTTGCCTTTCCAAAAAAACAACCTGTAACACGAACAAACGCCATGCACTGTCACGATTACGCCGTCACGCGCCGCCGCTTCATGCAAGGGGTCGCCGGATCCGCTACTTTGTTGGGAATGCCCGTCAGCCGCCTGCTTGCTGCCAAAGGCACGGCCGGGCCGGCCAAGGCCGAGCACGTCATCCTTTTCTGGAACGGAGGCGGCATGAGTCACATCGACACTTGGGATCCCAAGCCGGGGCGTCCGACTCAAGGCGAGTTCGAGCCCATCAAGACCTCAACCGACGGCGTGCAAATCAGCGAAATTTTCCCCCGACTCGCCAATCAAATGCACAACTGCTCCCTTATCCGCTCCATCGCCGGCACCAACGGCGACCACGGGCGTGCCACCTACGAACTCCAGACCGGCTACGGCCAAAGCGCCAACCTCGTGCACCCTGGTCTCGGCAGTATCGTGGTGCATGAGAAGGAGCGCCTCGGCGACCTGCCTGCCTTCGTGACCGTGAGTGGCCAAGCTCCCCGTGCGGGCTACCTTGGGCAGAAGTGCGCCGCCTACTTCGTGGGTCAACCCGGTGAGCCGGACCCCTACCTCAAGTTCCCCGCCGGCATCAGCGAAATTCGGGGCAACAAGCGGCTCGACATTCTCACCCGGATGAACCGTCGCTCCTCCTCCAAGTTCGGGGCCAAGGCGATGAAGGCGAACGAAACCGCCGTGGACGACGCCGTGGCCCTCATGCGCAGTCCCGCACTCAAGGCTTTCGAACTCAAGAACGAGGACCCCAAGACCATCGAGCGCTATGGCGACACCGATTTCGGCCGCGGCGCCCTAATGGCGAAGCGCCTCGTGGAAACGGGCGTGCGCTTCGTGCAGGTCAATCGAGGCGGCTTCGATACCCACAGTAACAACTTTGAGGCCATGCGGGCTCACGGCGAAGTGATGGACCCCGGCCTCGCGTCCCTCATCGAGGACCTCGCCGCTTCCGGCCTTCTGGAGAAGACCCTCGTCCTCATGCTCAGCGAGTTCGGTCGCACCCCGCGCGTAAACCAAAACGCCGGACGGGATCACCACGCCAAGGTCTTCAGTTGCTTCATTGCGGGCGGCGGTGTGAAGGGCGGACAAGTCATCGGTTCCTCCGACGAGGACGGCGTCATGCCCGCAGAGCGCCCAGTCAAGCCTCACGATGTGCACGCCTCCGTGCTCCATGCCCTCGGCATCGATGGCGATAAGGAAGTGATGACGCCGTTGGAACGTCCCATGCGTTTAATTCGTGAGGGCGGCGAGCCCGTCATGGAGTTGTTCGGCTGAGCTACGTTTTAGTCTTTTCAAGGCCGAGGTTTTTCTATCCTTTCAACCTTTCTTGGGCGTGGTCTGCGGACCACGCTCGCTTTTTTCCGCTCCCAGTTTCACCCGTTTCTTTCTCCCTGACATGACAGCCACTAACCAAATTCGTACCTGTAAGAGACTCGTTCTCTTTTGCCTTCTCGCGTCCATCGGCGGTGTTTCTCATCTTCACGCCCAACCCGGGCCTTTGCGCGGTTCCGTGAAGGAAGACCGTGAGGCCCGCAAGAAGATTGAGGCCGGCGATGCCCGCCACGATGCCGACGAAAAGCAAAAGGCCCTTGAGCTTTGGCAATCCGTGTTGGACGAGTACCCGAACAGCAAGATGCGGTTCGCCGCTCACATGCGTATCGGCGAACACCTTCTTACCGACAAGGGCGCCTACGACGAGGCCCGCAAGCATTTTGAGGCCGTCGCCGACGAGGAGAATCAAGACGATTCCATGCGGGCCACCGCCACCCTCAAACAGGGCGTCTGCTTCTTCGAGGCCCGACTGTACGGGAAGTGCTTCAAGACGCTGCGCAAGGTCATTGAGGAGTTTCCCACGTCCGAGGAGGTGAATCGGGCCTACTACTACATCGGTCTTGGGCACTTCCGGCAGGGGCATTACAGCCGGGCCATCGAGTCTTTGGAAAAGGTGGGCACGGCCTTCTCCGAAAAGGACAAGGGGATGGAAAAGGTGGAGGCGGGCAAACGACTCTTTGTTAAAATCGAGGACGCGGACCTCGCCATTCTCGCCCAGGACGAAATGGTGAAGGTACTTTGCGTCACTACCCGAGGGGACGAGGAAACCTTGGTGTGCCAAGCGGTGGGCAGGAACTCGCGAATCGTGCTTGGCTCTCTGCCTACGCGCCTCGGCAAGGTGGCGAAGGGAAACGGCGCACTTGAAGTGGGTGGCGGCGACGTGGTGGAAGTTTCCTACCTAGACGAGCACACTGCTTCCAAGGAGTTCGACAAGAAGCGACTGAAGCGGGTCCAAGTGGTGGGCCAAGGCAAAGTCGCAATTATGGACGGTTCCTACCGCGACACTCTCCGAGGCGTGGTCCTCGGTAAAATCGTGAACCTGCAGGTAAACGACCCCGATGGCGATGTCTCCGACGAACCCGATTCCATCACCGCTTCCATCGAGGTGCGTCGCCGCAAGACCGGGGACGAGATTGACGAGGAACTCGCCGAACTCGTGGCTTCCGGCGCCATTGAGGAACCGGAGGATGGAGCGGATCCGCTCGATTTCTCATCCCTTGACGGTGAGGAAGGTCCAAAAATCGACAAGTTCAAGACCGTGGACGTGGTCTCCGTGAAGCTCGAGGAGACTCCACCTCCGGCACGTGCCGCTTTCGAGGATATAGAAGAGGAAGGCGAAGCCGAAGACGCCTCCTTGGAAGGGGAGGGCGATGCATCCGAACCTGAAGCTTCCACCGATACCGATTCGGAAACCCCCTCAACCCCCAAAGGCGCCGATCCCGCAAGACCCAAGTCGGCAGACGCAGCTTCCGCTGAATCCGGCGAGGACCAGGCTTTTGAAGTGGAGGGCGGGGAGGAAGGCTTGTCTCTTGAACTCGTGGACGATGGCACCATCCATACTGGCTTGTTCCGAGGACTGGTGGCCATCGAAAACGCCGAGGAGGTGAAGAAGGACGACAAGTTGCAGGCTCTGCCCGGCGACCTCGTCCGCATCGTTTACCACGACAAGCTCAACGTCACCAAGGACGAGCGTCAGGTGACCGCCTCCGCTAAGTGCATCGAGGGCAATGTGGGCGGGGTGCGGGTGACCAAGACACGTATCGACGACGAGGAGCTCCGCCTCCGCACAGAACTCAAGACCGCCGCCGCCCTCGCCGAGATCGGCAACCATTACAAGGAGTTCGGTCTCGCCGAAAAAGCCGAAGGCAAATACCGGGAGGCTCTCGTGGTGGGCGAGGACACGGCCCGGGCCGCCCGTAAGCTTGGCGGACGTATCCTAGAGGAATCCTACGTGGGGCTCTGGAAAATCTACTTCGCCATGGGGAACTACGGGGCCGCCACCGCCATGAGCCGGCGTCTCCAAAACGAGTTTCCCGAGAGCCCGTTCGTGGACGATGCCATCCTACAGCAAGCCAATGTGGCTCGGGAGCGCGGAGACCTCAAGACCGCCATCGCACTCTACAAGGGCCTGACAACGCTGAAGAACAGCGAACTGCGGGGCGAAGGGCAGTTCGGCATCGCCGAGTGCTACGAGCAAATGGCCGTCGCTGCCGGAGCGGACAAAGGAGAGGGCTATTTCGAGCAAGCCTTCCGGGCCTACCAAGCCGTGTTCGAGAATTTCCCGGAAAGCGGTCGGGTGGGGGACGCAGTGGCCAAAATGGCCAACTACTATTACCGCAAGAAGGACTACCGTCGGGCCATAGACGTGTTCGAAAACGTATTATCGGACCACCCCGACGCGGGCTTCCTCGACGTCATCCTCTTCAACTACGGACGCTGTCTTTATCGGGTGAACCGTAAGCAGGACGCCCGCACGCAGTTTGACCAAATCATCGAAGAATTCCCCGACAGCAACCTCGCCGCAGAGGCCAAGCGCATCAGCGAGGCCCTTGCCAAGGCTGGTTATTGAGCCTGCGAATCATCCAGTT
>CAXGVD010000019.1:0-14603 GCA_964012695.1 uncultured Opitutia bacterium | reverse complement strand
ACTTGGACAAGCTGGAGGACTTCGAGCAGTTGGATCAGGACTTCGGCGGCGATGCTGAGAAGCTGGCCACCGTGTTCGCCAATCCCGACAAAGCCGACGAATTACGTCGCCTGAACGACAAGTACGGTGACAAAGCCGACCTCTTCCTCGGTCATATGGACAAGCTGGAGGACTTTGAGAAACTGGACGAAGACTTCGGCGGAGATCCCGATAAGCTCGCTACCGTCTTCGCCAATCCCGAACGAGCCGACGACCTGCGTCGCTTGAACGACAAGTACGGCGACAAGACCGACGTCTTCCTCGGCAACATGGACAAGCTGGACGATTTTGAGAAACTGGACGAAGACTTCGGCGGTGACGCGGAGAAGCTTGCCACGGTCTTCGCCAACCCCGACAAGGCTGACGAACTGCGTCGCCTGAACGACAAGTACGGTGATAAGGCCGACCTGTTCCTTGGCAATATGGACAAGTTGGAGGACTTCGAAAAGCTGGACCAAGATTTCAACGGCGACGCGGAGAAGCTGGCCACGGTCTTTGCCAACCCCGACAAGGCCGACGAACTGCGCCGCCTCAACGACAAGTATGGCGACAAGACCGACCTTTTCCTCGGCAACATGGATAAGTTGGAGGACTTCGAAAAGCTTGACCAGGACTTCGAGGGTGACGCACAGAAGCTTGCCACGGTCTTTGCCAACCCCGACAAGGCCGACGAATTACGCCGCCTCAACGAAAAGCACGGTGCCCAGAAGGACTTGTTCATCGGCAACTTGGACAAGCTGGAGGACTTCGAGAAGTTGGACGAAGACTTCGCCGGCGATACGGAGAAACTGGCCACCGTCTTTGCTAATCCCGACAAGGCCGACGACCTCGTCCGACTTAACGAGAAACATGGAGCCCAGAAGGACGTATTCCTGAGCAACTTGGACAAATTGGACTCGCTCGAAGGTCTGCTGGATGACTTTGATGACGACCCCGTCAAGCGAGAGAAGATCTTTGCCAACGCGGGCAAGGCGGACAAGTTGGCCAGCCTCATGGATAAGGACGAAGTCAAGGGAGACTCCGATTCTATCGACGCCGTCTTCTCCAACATCGACCTTATCGATCAAATGGAAGGCGACCCCTCCCTCGTCACCATTGCCAAAGACGACCCCGCCTTTTTTGAGACCGTGCGCGATTCCGACGCCGACGCCGGCGAACTTTCCGCCACCCTGCTCAAGGATCTCAAGGAGCTCGGCTTGGCGGGCGAGGACCTCAAGACGGTGCTCGACGACCTTAAAGACGGTCCAGGCGAAAACCAAGAAGCCGGGGACTTGCCCGCAAACAAGCCCACCAACCAAGAACTCGCTGACCAGTCCGGTACGGTATCCTTGCTCGGCAGTCACGTCATCGAGCAGGGCATAGACCCCAAACTCGTGATTTCCTCTCAGCAGGCGTTCGCCAGCGAATACTTCGAGGATGTTGCGGATGTCTTCGCCGCCTTGAGCGACCCTTCCTCCGAAGGCACCACCGCCTCGCCCTTCAATGTCCTCGGGGGCAAGAACGTAGACGTTAAGGCCGGGCAGTTCGATTTGGGCAATGTCTACGGCGGGTCCGCCAAGGATCACTTCCTCATCGCCGCCTCGGATAAGTTGACCCTTCTTGGCAATGTCGTGTTCAACAACACGGATGAGTCTATGGACTCCATTGATGACGGGCTCATTCTCATGTCTGCTGCCTCTCTGGATTTGTCCGATGCCACCAAGATCACCTACAGCGGGAACAGCCTCCAGATAGGTTCTTTGGACAACTTAGAGGTCATCGATGTCGATCTTGCCGCGGAAGGTTACGTGTCCGTCCGCTCCTTGGACAACCTCGTCATCAACAACTCTGAAATGGCGACTTCCGGCAACGGGGGAGCGGACTTCGTTCACCTGCGGGCCTTCGACACCATCACCGCGGACAACCTGCGTTTTTCGGAACAGGTGCGTCAAGTCGCCATGGAGGCGATGACGATCAACTTGCTCAACGTCGCCTTCCCCACTGGCTCCCAAGTGCACCTCAAGAGCCTCTACGGTGCCGTAGACGGCAAGTACCCTACCTTCGGTTTGCAGAACAAGCAGTACGGTCGCGTGAACTTCATTCAGAATGTTCGCTACGGCGCCCACTTGCTGAACACCCGGGCCGCCTTCGACCAGTACGGTGCCGCTATCAACATAGGCGCGAAGTAAGAGCCCGAATCGAGGGGGACCGGCTTTCCCTGAAGACTTTTCGGCCTTCTTGCTTGAAGTCTCTTTACGGCTTGCTTCTTGCTCTTTTCAATCCAAGCTTGAAATCGTGAAACTACTCAGAGTCTTTGGATTTTTGGTGTCCGCCGCTTTGTTCAGTGGCGTAGTATTTTTTACTCTGACGTCGCACGGACAAGAAAACCCTGCGGACGAGGGTTCGTCGAATACCGAGACGAACGCTTCCTCGGTTCTCTCGGATGAAAACAACAGAAGTGCACCCGCCCCGGAGGGCAATGCAAGCTCCGTTGTAGTTTCGGACGGAAACGTAACGGGACTTGCCGTCAACTCCGCTGGGGCGGACGCCAACGACTCCCTTGACGGCAACTCTACCGATCCCGGTTCCCCCTTTCTGCCCTCGGATTTCTTCTCCGGAGCCTTGGAAGCTGCCCAAGGGGGCGACGACGCCATGGGGACCCAGCGTCTGATCGACGTCAAGAGCGCTAAGCTGACACCTTCTCTGGCCACCAGTGTAGCCTACAAGTACACCTCCAACCCCGAAAAGAATGAATTGGCCAATCGCGACCAGGACGGCTTCACCGCCGACCTCAGCCTCACCTTCAACATGGGCTTGGGCGAATACGGGATAGGAGACGAAATCCTCCTCACCCCTTCTCTCATGTTCATGCACATGCGTACCTATAACGATCCCGTGAGGGATTACGGTGAAAAGTACAAACTCTTCGACGTGGACGTACAAATCGTCGGCCTTACCGTTCCCGTTGTTTTGCCCAAGGACTACACCCTCGCCGTGGGCGCTACCTACTTGCGGCCCATATCCTTCCGGTCGGACAACGTTCTTTCCTATACCACCACCCCGAACCTCGCTCTGACGAAAACTCTGCCCCTGCCCACCGGCGACATCCTTTCCATCACCGCCGGTACCAGCTTCGCCTTCTCTAGCGGAGACACCCCTCAGGATACTTTGGAGGCGTCCCTTTTCGACTTTCTGATGCAAGCCACGGCCGGACGTTTGTTGGCGGACAGTCCCGTCAATCTGCAGGATGCATGGACGCACAACCTGAACCTGTCCTACATCAAGCCCCTTGGGGAAAAGCTCACCCTCACCCCGTCTCTCAGCGCGAGCATGATGGAGTACGTTGAAGGCTCCAACAAGGACCGTGAGGACCTTATCTACGTGGCCGGCCTCAACGCCTCCTACGTCCTCACCGAGTGGATGAACTTGTCCGCTGCCGCCAACTACACTTGGAAGCACACGAACCGAACGGACTTGGCTCCCGAATTCGAAGATTTCGGCGGTGGCCTCACTTTGGGCGTCAATTATTCCTTCTGAGGCGATCTCGGTAGGGAACGGGATGAACAAGTCCGGAGATAGCAGGGGGCTTTGTTCGGTAAAGATTTTGCTCCTTTCCTTGCTATCGCTGTCGTTCGTTGCTTCTGTGGCTCCGACGGGAGCTGAAGCCGATGTCGAGAGCGTTGGGCCTGCTGAACCGCTAACCGAAGTCACCTTGCTCGTGCGGGAAGGCGAAACGCTGGCCAAGCAGGGACATTTGCTTTCCGCCGTCTCCGCCTTCACGCGAGCCCTCGGACTGCTGGAAGGATTCCCTCCCGAGCACCCCATGCGCCTGCGCGTGGAAAAAGAGTTTAGAATCGCCAAAGGGCGTGTGCTCGTGGCCCGCTACAAGGGACGGGATCCCAATGCCCTCCTCCCTACGCCTCCTCAGCCTTCGGCCGAAGAGCCCCCCGATGTGAAGGCCGACCAAGTTTTTGGCACAGTGTCTTTGGGCGAAGGTAAATGGAAGGGACGCTACCTCAAGAGTACGGGCGACGATTTCGCCTTTGGCAGAAGGGTTATCGTGGCTTCTGGGGCTGGAGTGGAGCTTACTCCTCGGAGTCCTTTCGGGCTCGGATTGCGTGCGGTCGAGACGGCCAGTTTTTCCTTCCTTTCGGCCGGACATCTTCGCGTCCACTCGGGCGCCTACGCTTTGCGGGCGACCGAAGACAACGCCAAGGTTAAGGTGGAAGGCCCCTTCGCGAGCTTCGAGATCACGAGCGACGACCGCTTCGCCGTCATGTTCGGCGTGACCACCAATGGCGGCATGAAGGTCATTGGCCTCGTTGGCAACCCCGAACTGCGCAGTTCCGGCGAAGAACCCGTGAGCCTGCGTCCAGGGCAGTTGGTCTTCGTCCTGCCCAAAGGTTACAGCCGGAAAATGTACGTCGAGTTGAGCACCCTCATCACCACCGCCCGCCTCCTGACCGCTTTCGAAGAGCCCCCCACCTACTACAAACGCCTCAAGACGGAAGCCCTCGCCCAAGCCCTGCGGACCAAACGGCGTTTCCGTACCGTCGTGGGCGACGTCAAGGGCAACGACAGCTTCGAGGTGAAGGTTTTGCGCGACGATGAAATCCCCGACAAGTGACCACCTTCAAGTTGCCCGGCGTGTGCCCCGATGCGTTGCCGGGATTCCAAATCGGCGCTACCTTGTGAAATCATGACTTCGAGAATTATTTCCCTCCTTCTATTCTGCCCATCCGGTCTCCTTCTCCCGTTGGCGGCTAACTTGTCAGGCCAAGAGCAACCCGCTCCCGAACGGCCCGACTTGCAGGTGCATGCCGTCACCGCAACGGGCACGCTTATGCAACGAGCCCTGAACGATGGCTCCGCTGAGTCCTATGTCTTGGTGTCCGAATTGCTGGACGGGAGCATCACGGCGGCATTGAACGATACCAGAAAGTTTCGCGTCATCCGTAGCAAGCCTGAGGGCGCCTTTCCCGCCGATGTTCGCCAAATCCGCTTGGAGCCCAAGTTGGACGACTTTCAGGACTACGAACGAAAGGTGAACTTGGCGGGTTTGGGCGAAGTCATCGAAAAACGCACCGTGCGCATCGGCTTGATCGGTACCCTCTACGACCTGCGTACGGGAGAATTGCTCGCCTCCGCTGCCATTCGTTTGTCCGATACTGAGACCACCGTGCGGGAAATAGCCCGGCCTGAGGAAGGCCCGAAGAGCCGAGCCTTGCTAACCAAGGTTGCGGACGAGGCCGCACGCCAACTAGTCAGCCGCACTCTTGACTGCCTTTCCCCGCCGCGCGTAATCGCCAAGACGGGCGTACAGATCACCTTCAATCGGGGCAAGGACTTCGGCTATCCTGTTGGGGAGTTGCTTGAAGTGTTCGCCCTTGGAGAGGCCCTCAAGGATCCGGAGACTGGGGCACCTTTGGGCACGGAGGAAGTACTGGTAGGCTTGGCCCGGGTAATTCGCGTGAACAATCGCGTGAGCATCGCCCAAGTGGTGGATGACCGAGGTATTGAAAAAATGTGCGTGATTCGGCCTGCCGAGAAGAATGTCGTGGAAGGTAGCGAGTAAATTGGTTTAATGTGAGTTTTTCCGCTTCGCGTCTGCTCCTGCTTGCGGTCACCTCGGCGAGTCTCTCTGGCTGTCTCCTGCGCAACCACTACGACCGCTCGGAGGAGTTTCGTTTTTCCTGGAAGGTGGGGGACTTGACTGGCGCTGCAGTGCAAGCGGCCGAGTTGGTGGAAAACGGTCCGCGCAGAGACAAGTTGCTGTACCTACTTGAGGAAGGGACGACGAGGCGCACGGGTGGGGATCGCGCGGGCAGCATTCGCGCCTTCGAGGGGGCCGAACGCGAATATGAGCGCTGGTTTGGGCACCATCACAAGACATCGACTCGCTTGTCCGAGGAATTCGTCGCCACGATCGGTTCGCCAGAATGGAAACCCTACAAGACGCGGGTGTACGAGCGTGTGATGTTGTGGCTATATCAAGCCCTCAACTATGCGGACGCCGGCGATTTCGGTCGAGCCCGGGCGAAGATTTTCAAAACTCGACAAGCCGTGGCCGACGCCAAGCTCATCTGGCAGAAGGAGCTCCAGGCGGCCCGTGAAAACATGACCCGCAAGGGCGTGAACCTAGACGAGACTATGGCCGCCCCCGCCGCCGAGGACCGTCACCGCACCCTCCTTACGGAGGCACGCCGTCTCGTTCCCGCTAACCTCCCCGACTACGTGAACCCCGCTGCCCTCTACATGGAGGCGGTTTATTTTCTCCGCACCGCAGCCGAACCTGCAGACTTTGATAAGGCCGCCTTCTCTTTACGCCAATTGCTGACCGTTCATCCTAACAACCCCTGGATTCTCGAGGACCTGGCGCAAGCTGTGAAAACCTCTCCCGATCCCACCCCCGTCACCTATGTCTTCGTGGAAACCGGGCGAGCCGCCCACCGAACCGAATTCCGTCTGGAATACCCCCTGTCCCCCTCCGAATTCCTACCCCCCGGAGTCGTCACGATGTTAATGGACCCTACCTCCAGCATACCCTACCTCGGAATCGCCCTGCCGCGCCTGCGTCCCGCAGACTCCCACCTGGAAGCCCTTCGAGTCGAGGCGGAGGACTTGCCCGCGGACGTGGAAACGCTTCCCCTCGCGGACCTCGACGCCATTATTGCCAAGGAATTTGCCAAGAATTTTCCCGTGGAAGTGGCCAAAGCCATAACCGGTGCCTTGGCTAAGGCGGGCGTCCAGTACGCCGTAACAGATTCCCTGCGGGACGAGGATGACACCACTCGGACGGTCGCGGGCATCGGCGTGGGTCTATGGGCTCATGCCACCACCAATGCGGACCTGCGACATTGGTATACCTTGCCCAAAAAAGTCCTCTTTTGCAAAGTGCCCACGCCTAGCAAGAAAAGGTTGACCCTGCGGGCCGTGGGCCGGAACCTTGTGCGTGAAGTGGAATTACCCGAAGGTAGAACCAATGTCCTATGGGTGAGAAGCGTCACCCCCGCCACTCCCCTGCGGATCGTCGCAAACTTTTCTTTGGAACCCGACTTATGAAAACCTTCTTCGTTTTTTTCTCACCCTTGCTCGTTCTGCTTGCCTTCGCCCTCTCGTCTGGCGGTTGCGGCAAGCCCATCATCATCGCCGAGAAGCAGGACTCCAACGACACTAGTCGACAGCCCGCCCTCAAACGCGTTGAAATGGGTGGGGGCCTGTCCCGAGCTTTGGAAATCGTCAGCGTGAACCAAGCCACAGTCAGCGACGACCTCCTTAAGTTGCAGGCCAATGTGAAAAACATGCACGGCGCCGCCCGCCGTATCATCTACAAGATCGAGTGGATGGACGAGAACGGCATCGTCATCAATGACAGTTCCGGTGTCTGGATTCCCCTCCACATACGAGGGGGCGAGACTGCCGCGATCCAGTCCGTAGCCACGACGCCCAAGGCCAAGGACTTCCGAATCAAACTGCAAGCTGCCCGCGTGAACTAACTCTTATCGATAGACCGAAAACCGAAAGGAGCAATCGTCATGAAACTTATCTTTTGCACAGTCGCCGTCATCGCCACCGCCACCCTTTTCTTTTCCTGCAGTCCCCGCAAAGCCGACGCCCGCTATTTGGACGACGGCAGTGAGGAAGGCTTGGTAAACTTGGACAAAATCAACGCCCAGGACTTCACCCGAGCCGCTAACAAGCTTCTTCAGGACCTCTTTTCCAACGGCGCTCTCGCCAAGGCTCCCCTCCAACCTGCCTTCCTCCATGTCGGACGGATCCGCAACGACACCCAGACCTACTTCGACACGGACCTACTCCTTCAAGCTATGAAGCGTGACCTCGCCGCCTCCAACCGCGTGAAAATCTCCACAACGGAAGGGCCTGGCGGTGTGGGGTCGGACGAGTACGCCCAAGACATCCGCAAAAAGCTTGAGCTGACGGGCGACTTGAGCGTCGGTCGTCCCCGGCCCTACTTTTCGCTCTCGGGCAAAATTATCGAGGAAACCTCCCGCGTGGAGAAAGTGACCCAGAAGGACTTTTACTTCCTCCTAACTCTCACGGAATTGGATACCGGCACGGGAGTCTGGTTTGGCCGCGAGTTGATCACCAAGCAAGGCAGGCGCGGCGGCGTGGGTTTTTAAGCCGATCTAAAAGTATCGGACCTAGGCGCGTTTCTTAAAACGCGGAGGTCGAGTTCGAAGTAAGAGGACTGTTACTTGGCCGGGTGCCTTCCCGACGGGATCCGAAAAATAAGACTTTCTTCTATCTTCTCATCGTGAGGAGAGGGCAGTCTCGCTGGGGCGATTCGGTTGCGGTTACCTTAGGTACGTTTTTAAAGAAAAGCGGTTAATAGCCCTCCCCAACTTTCCGGGACTGTCAAGGGCGGGTAGAGGGAACTATCCGCCTGACCAAGCCCAGCGTGTTTTACCTTGGATCATGAAAACCATCGGCCTCAAGAGCTTGCTTTTGGGATTCATTTTGATCGGTACTCCATATCCCGCTATCTGAAACTTCGGAGTGCGCGATGAATGTCCCTGCTTCATGAAGTATTTCATCGTGCTCGATAACACCCAGCAGGGCCCATTCGGCCTCGATTAAGTGGCCGAGTCGCTGTGCTTGGGGCGATCCTGTCCCCGAAACTCGGCGTCGTGCGAGGGCTTAGGCAATTGGGCCTCACTCTATCGGAGGTCTGGCCGGAATTACTCGAGGGGTCGGATCCGGTTCCACGCCAAACCAATATGGAAGCCGTCGCGCCCGTAACTCTACAATTCGCACCGTCTTCAGCAAAAATCGCGTTGTTCGTTGGCGTCATGGGGAGGCGAAAGCGGTTCATTCTGACCTTCTTTGGGCAAAAATAGAATCCTGAGGGTGCTGGATAACGGTTTGAGAATGGGTGTCATTTTCTTCCATGAGGACCCTCCGACGGAACGGTAAAAGCCCCTACGGGAAGACTCTATTCATTAATATTATGAATATAATTAATGCATGAATGATATTCATATTAATGAATGCCTTGTGCGTAATAAAATTAGAAGAAATTGTGCTTTGGGAATAGTTGGCGCGATTTAAGCAAAAGGAGGGCTTGTTTGTTCGAGAGTAACCAAAACCAAACTAAATCTAATCAAAAAATAATGAATAAATACTTATTATCTTTGGCAAGCTTACTTGCCGTTTTGAACGCTAAGGCAATCGAGATCGGCCCCAAGGGGGGAGGCGTTGAACTATCCGGTTTCTCAGACATGTCTTTCCAGGCCCAAAAGAATGTCGAGAACAGGGATTTATCTCCGGTGGAAACTTGGATTTCGAAAAGGGTACCGTATCCGCCTCGGTCGATTTCGATTTCTACGACAGCTCCACCGAGTGGGCTACTATAGAAGATGTAATCGATACTATATAAGGATTGGAACAGTTATTTACTATAGTCTAAAACCTCAATCAGAGAATTAATAAAAACAAAATAAAACAGGAAGAATGAACAAAAAAATTATTAAATTCGCAGCCGCTTTTGGCCTTACATCAATCGTTGCTCATGCCCAATTCGTTAGTAATATTGGCGTCACAAGTAATTATGTCTGGAGGGGCATGACCTACACCGATGACGAAGCCGCTGTTTTCGGTGGTCTTGATTACTCCTATCGTGATTTCTATGCAGGAACATGGCTTTCCACCATGACATCCAATACTGAAGTTGACCTCTATGCGGGTTTCTCTGGTGAAGCTGGCTCTGCTGAATACGATATTGGCGCTATTCGATATTCCTACTTGGACACAGCCTCCGACGACTACTATGAACTCTACGGTAGTCTTACGTTCTATGGTCTCACCGTTGGTGGCGCCTACACCATTGAGTCACAAGCTACTGACACTGTAGCTGGACGGGAAGCTTTCATCGAAGGCGACGTATACCTTTATGCCAGCTACTCCATCGACCTTGCAGAGACGATTGGTGAAGGATACAGCCTTACAGGTACGGTTGGTCAATACCTTTGGGACGATGATGGTATAGGTGGCGTCGAAATCGACTACAACCACCTCCTGCTCGAGCTATCCAAGGACGCTGGTGATTTCGGTACAATCACCCTCTCAGGATCATTCGTTGACTCTGACTTCATCAATACAGGTTTCATGGACGACGATGACCCACGTTTCTTCGTAACTTGGTCCAAAGAGTTTTAATAGATTTCACAAATCTTAACACAAAGGCCTGGCTGTTTTCAGCCAGGCCTTTGTCGTATTCCTCAGTCCCGATTTCCTGTTCGAAATAGCTGAGGGTAAGCCTCCTAGAATCCGTGAAGGCATAGTTGCCCATGACCAACCAACCCTCGACGTCGGTACCGGTTGTGTTGTCCTTTTCGGCAACCTCAACGGCAAGCAATAGTCCCCAACAGCAACAAACTCATAGACTTAAAATAGAAGGTGAAGATGACCCCTGCCGCGAATAGGTCACCTGGGTCCGTACCTGCGGCACTAGCCCTCTAACTGCTGTACTCCCCGACAGCAAGGTGGAGGGCGTCCGTGTGGTTGCCCTGGAGGATTATCTTGCAGCTCTTGGGCGGGTGCCTGCCCTAGGCGGAAGAAAAAGCCCTGCTGGAGGAAATACTGGGGTCCTAGCCCTAGCCCTAGAAAGGGGCTCGTTCACCGGGGTTTTAAGATCGCCAACATCCTCATGCTCGGCGAGGCCCGCGAGAAAATCGCCGGTTTCGGCTTAGTCAAAGCCGCCGGCGAGGAGTGGACGGATATCCAGATTCACAGCACCGTGATCAATGATTACGAGGAGGACAGACTCATCGACCACTTGGGCTCCTTGCTCCAGGCCCGAAGCGACGGATAGAATTGGGTCTGGGCTTTAATTAGGGCTGGCGAACAAGGCGTTTGAGGAAAGCCTGGAGTAGCCTTCCCCGCCGCCGCTGAGATCCGGGAGTCACTGAGCTTCGGTAAGGAGTCGCACGCTCGGACCAATCCAGATTTGAGGGGAAAGACCGAAGCTTTTTCAACTCAGTTTATTGGTTCATGGACAAGCAAAGTGAACGGAGGTCGCCGGAGAACGGGGCGGAGCGTCGTCGTTCCTTTGGCTTGCGGATTGAGGTAAGGGCTCGAGACGAGACCTTTTGCGTCCCCTTTTTGGGGGGTTGTGTCAGCCTTCTTGAACCAAGGTGGGGCAGAAGAGGGGCTCCAAGTTTTCGAGAGAGGAGAGGCGGAGACGGTTTTCTTGGCCGATGGGTTGAGGGTTGTTTAGGCGGATGACGTCGCCTCGGTTCAGGCGTTCGAGTGTTTTTCGCCCTTGGGGCGCGAGGTCGCGGGTTTGGATTTCGCAGGCGTACTCCTTGCCGTTGGCGTCGATGCCTACGAAGCGGTAGTGTCCCTTCTTTTTGCTCATGGGTGAGACTAGGCGAAGGGTGCCGTGGGGAAAGATCTCGGGTGCCTTGAGAGAGAGGGCGACGAAGCTGAACTTGAGGTCGCGGAGGTTAAGGCCGAGGGGGGCGTTCAGCGTCTGGGCAGTGGCGGGAGCCTTCCACGGGCGGACTTCATGGCTGTGGTGCTTGCAACCTTCGAGGGTCATGGGGCAGGGGAGGCCGTTGAAGTAGGGGGCGTGGAGGTGAAGCTCCGTCGTCGCGGCGACTTGGGCGGCGGCGAGGTGCAGGCGTTCGGCGGTGGCTCGGAGGGCGGGTTCAAGGACGAGGAGGAGACCGCCGGGCTTGAGCAGTCGTCCGAGGGTTGCTAGGGTGGCAGTCGCGGCATTGGTCTCCGAATCTTCCGGTGGGGCGAACTCGTTGAAGGAGGAACTCAGGAGGACGAGGTCGTGGCGGTCCTTGGGGCGAAGGTCGAGTTCTTCGCGCAGGTCGCGCCTTTCTGTCTTGAGGGTGGAGTCGGGCCAGAGCGGGGAGAGGTCGGCATGGAGGCGACGCAGGTAGTCGAGGCTCTTGCCAGAGTAATCGACGGCTCTGATCTTGAGTGGGTTGGGGATGTTCTCTGCCCGGAGGAAACGGAGGGCTGAGAGGCCCGCGGCACCGGTTCCGCAACCGAGGTCGAGAAGGCGCAGCGGGCCTTTTCGGGGAGGTGCCCAGTTTCGAAAGTGGAACATTTCGCCAAGGACGTGGGCGAGTTGCGTCCAGGTGCGGGGGAAGAAGAAATTGCCGTAGGCGAGGAGAGAAGCGTCGCGGGAGCCGTAACTGCGGGGCGAAAAGTCGCGTTCCTTGTTGAAGAGGTCGCTTTGCCGAACGATTTCCCCGCGCAACCTGCCTAAGGTTTTGGCTTCGCCTTCCTCGGGCCAGGCGCAGGCGGCTTGTTCTCGCCACCAAACCTCGACTTCCTTGGGATAGGCCGGGATGCCCACCTTGGAGAGGTTCATTATGGAGAGGTCAAGTTGAGGGAGAAGTCCTGAGTTGGCTTCGTCCAGTACACCAAGCTGGTTCCCTTTACGTGTTGCAGACCCAGTTGGAATTCCTCTTCCATTTCCTCCAAGGCTTGGGTCACTCCTTCCCAAATGCCGTAGTCGTGCCAAATCACGATGCCGCCCTCTTGGGTGATCTTGATTGCGGAGTCGGTGTCCTTTCGGACGTATTCATAGGCGTGCGAGCCGTCCACGAAAGTCAGCGAGCAGGAGTCGTGGTAGGGTGTGAAGTCGAAGGTGGCGGAGTCCGAGAAGTGCCGGTTGATTTTCTTTAGTAGGTCGGGGTTCTTTCTTTGATATTCATCTAACCGGCTGTTCTTATTTTCTTTCTTGGCCAAGTGGCTTTCGCCCGAAGCCAGGGAAAATTGGGTGTCGCCGAAGTCCTCGGGCAAGTCCAAGGTGTGAACGAGGCAGCTTTCGGGCGAAGCGTAGGCCAAGTTCAGGGTGGTTCGCCCGTCGAAAGTGCCGATTTCGAACAAGTTGCTTCCGGCTTTGCATTCGGAAGCGAAGGCACAGAGGATTCCAAGCTCGCTTATTCGGATGTTCCCGTTGCTTTTGGCGGACTCTTGGATTTTGACGAGTCTGCACTTCGTCAGCTTTTTCCAAGAGGTCTCGGGCAGGCTTGTCTTCTGTAGGAATTTGTAAGGCTTGTTTCTTCGCTTCTTAAATTCCCGGGAGAGGCGCGAGAAGGGAAGATAAATGCGGGTGCCGTAAAAGCCGACGAGATGTGTTTTCATTGGACGTCGTCACCCGTTGGCATGGGCTCGTCGTCTTACAGTTTGCCCCCGTAGATGGCGTTGTCGCCGAGTTGTTCCTCGATGCGGAGGAGCTGATTGTACTTGCAGATGCGATCCGTGCGGGAGAGGGAGCCGGTCTTTATTTGGCCGGCGTTGGTTGCCACGGCTATGTCGGCGATGGTAACGTCCTCGGTTTCTCCCGAACGGTGTGAGATGACTGAGGTGTATTGGGCTTCCTTGGCCATTTCCACGGCGTCGAGGGTTTCGGTGAGAGAGCCGATTTGGTTCACCTTCACGAGGATGGAGTTGGCCACGCCTTGGTCGATGCCTTTCTTGAGGAAGTCCACGTTGGTGACGAAGAGGTCGTCGCCCACGAGCTGGACTTTCTCGCCGATGGCGTCGGTGAGCTTCTTCCAGCCTTCCCAGTCGTTTTCGTCGCAACCGTCCTCGATGGAGCGTATGGGGAACTTTTCGCAGAGCTCTTGGTAGAAAGCGACCATTTCGTCGGAGTCGCGTTCCGAGCCGTCGCTCTTGGAAAAGACGTATTTGCCCTTCTCGGCGTCGAAGAATTCGGAGGAGGCGACGTCGAGTGCGAAGACGATTTCGTCCCCGAGCTTGTAGCCCGCCTTTTCCACGGCGGTGGAGAGGGCTTCGAGGGCGGCGACGTTGCTGGCGAGGTCGGGGGCGAAGCCGCCTTCGTCGCCTACGGCCGTAGAGAGGTTTTGGTCCTTGAGGACTTTCTTGAGGGCGTGGAAGATTTCGCAGCCCATGCGGATGGCTTCGCTAAAGGTGGGGGCTCCCATGGGCATGATCATGAACTCTTGCACATCGATGGGGGCGTCCGAGTGGGAACCGCCGTTGAGGACGTTCATCATGGGAACGGGCAAGACCTTGGCGTTGGGTCCGCCGACGTATTTGTAGAGGGGCAAGCCACAGGCTTGGGCGGCGGCGTGAGCGGTAGCGAGGGAGGCGCCGAGGATGGCGTTGGCCCCGAGAGTCGCCTTGTTCTTGGTGCCGTCGAGGGCTAGCATGGCGTTGTCCACGGCGGTTTGGTCGGTGGCGTCCAGGCCCACGAGAGTTTCGGCAATCTTGCCGTTCACGTTGTCCACGGCTTGGCTCACGGCCTTACCGAGGTAGCGTGAGGCGTCGCCGTCGCGCAGTTCGATGGCTTCGTGTTCGCCCGTGCTGGCTCCAGAGGGCACGGCGGCTCGACCGAAGGCGCCTCCGCCCAGTTCGACTTCCACTTCCACGGTGGGATTTCCGCGGGAGTCGATGATGTGTCGTCCGTGTACTTCAACGATGGTGGTCATGTTCGAGTGGTGGGTTGCAAGTTTGCTGTCGAAAAAGGCGGGAAGGATGCCGGAGTTGCGAGTAACGTCAAAGCACTTCTCCTGTTGGGGTTTGGCGAAACGCTCTTGCCTCTCGGGAGTTAAAACTATTCTTAAAGGGCCTTTTGG
>CAXGVD010000018.1:0-15017 GCA_964012695.1 uncultured Opitutia bacterium | reverse complement strand
TGGATCCTTTGGACCCCGAACCCGTCGAAATCCCCACCCCTCAGCCGCCCGACGGGCTTCGTATACCTCCCGTATCGGACAACGCCGCCCTGCTCCGTCTCCTGGACGAAATCCGCAACCGCTCCGCCCGCGGAGATTATGCCGGCGCCCAAGGCATTGCCAAGGCGGCCCTGGAGACCATCGCAGAAAACACTGAAAACGCCTTTTATCTCCGTCAAGTACGGCGCGAACAAACGAACCTCTACTTCCGCTTGGCCAACCAAGCGATGAAGGACAAGAAGTATTCTTTGGCCAGCCAATACCTCGCCCGCTACCGGGAAAATGTGGCCCGGGACGCGGAGGAGCGGAAGCGAGTCCGGGAAGCGAGCTTGGCCGGAGGCGCCGCGGGGGACGCCAGCTTGGTGGGCAAGCTTGTTCGAGAATTAGATCAGGCCAAGAAGGACTTGGCCGAGATACGGGCCAAGGCGGGCTTGCCCCTGAGTGACGCTCAAGCCGACGAGGCCAAGGCCATGCGGGAGCAAAGCCGCCAACTGGAGCTTCAAAAAGCCCGTGCGGAACGCCTTTTGAGCAAGGCCCGGACGGATGCCGCGGACGGGCAGTACGACTTGGCCGACAACCAGATCGACGAAGCCCTCGCAGGGCTGCGCCCTCACCGCAACGTGTCCACCATCGCCTTAATCAGCGATTTGTACAAAGCCAAAAATCAAGTCATTTGGTACCGAATGGGAGAGGCCATGCAAAAGGGCCAAGCCAAGGAAATACAGGACCTGACTCTGGAGTTTCAGGAGGTGGAGAAGAAACGCCGGGAAGCGGAGCAGGACATGGGCATGACGGAAGAGCCCGACTATGCGGCGAAGATGCGTGCGGCTCAAGAGGACACGCGGCGGAAAATCAGGATTGCGGAGGGCTTGCTTGCCGAAACCCGTGGGCACATCAAGCGGGAAAACTTTGCCGGCGCGAGCAAGAACCTGAAGCAAATCTTCGACCACCTTCAAGCCAGCACCGCCACCCAACCTTACTTGGAAAAGGCCGCGATCATGAAGCACCAAATCACCTTGGAGCAGGCTGAGCAATTCTTGCGTCAACAAAAGTGGGACCAGGCGACCCAACTGGCGGAAGCCTACATCGACGGCATCAAGAAGGAGCCCTACTTGGTGGGGGATCGCAGGAACCTTTCCTTGATACCTGGTATGGCGGACAATCCCGACGACCTGCGGAGCGAGATCGGCAAGTTGACCAAACCCGGAGAGGTTTTATTGGAGCGCATCGAGGAAGCCAAGCGCAACCCGGGCAAGCGGGACATCACGGAATTCACTCCGGACTGGAACGAGAGACAGGAGAATTTGCGGGAGCTGCTCATGCGGGCCAAGGTACAGTATATCTCCCACGATCTCGCCGGGGCCACTGAGACCTACCGCTACATCGAATCGCGTCACCCGGAAAATTACGAAGCCAAGAGCATGCTAAGGCGCATCTCCAAACTCAGGCAGGAGGAAAGCTACTTGGGCTACCTGCAGACTCGGGAAACCATGCTTGAGGAAATCGGCCAGGAGTGGGAGAGGCCCAAGGTCTTCGAGCGCGATATCCCTGAGGTAGGCGTAGTGAACGACGAGGAGAACAAACTTAAAAAGGTGTTGAACACAGTGCTTCCGCCCGTCGAGTACTTCAACACACCGCTTCCGGAGGTGATGGCCGATCTTATGAGGCGTACCGCCCAAGTCAGGCAAAACCTGCCTGAAGTACTGGATGGCTCCGAGCCCCGCTCCGTCAACATCCTCGTGATGAATCCGGACAACGCGCCGATCCCCAACTTGCCCAGACTCAGCCTGCAGGAAATGAGGCTTGGGCGCATGATTGAGTTCATCACCGACATGGTGGGCTGGAACTTCGACGTCAGGCAGGACGCCGTGCTCATCACCAAGGGTGGCAATGTGAACAACATCTTTCTGGAAACCGAGGACTTCACACTCAACCAAGCCACCATCCAGCGCATGACCGGTCAATTGGCCGGGGGCGGAGGCGGGGGCGGAGCACCCGATCCCTTCAACAACCCGCCCGGCGGAGGTGGCGCTCCTGGAGCGGACTTGGGTGCGGCGATACAGGATTACTTCAACCGGGCGGGCATACCCTTCGACGAGAACAAGGGACACCGCTTGGTGTTCGACGGCCAATTGCTTCTTGTCACCCACGAACGACGCCATCTCGACAGAATCCAACGCATCCTTCAAAGGTTCGATACCGACGCCTTCCAGCAAATCGAAATCGAGACCAAGTTCCTCGAAGTGCAGGAAGGAGCCTTGGACGAAATCAGCTTCGACTGGAAAATGAAGTGGGGCAATCCCGTGCCTTCGATCGATCCGCTCACGGGCATGCCTCAAATCGACGCACGCGGTCGCCCCGTCATGGTCTACGAGAAAAACTTTCACGGGAACACCCGGACTTTGGCCACCGCTCATTCTCCCGGCGGCATAGACCGGGACATCCGTATCTCCTTCCCGGACAACCCCGACAACGACCGCATCATCCCCAACTCCCCGCCCGTTCTCCCCGGACAGGTAGGCATCGGCACGGGCGTGGCACCCTTGCTTGACTTCACCCAGAACATCATCATGGGCCAGCGCCAGGCGACCTTGCTGGTGAATGCACTCCAACGCAAGCAGGGCACGGACTTGTTGTGCGCCCCGCGTGTTACTACCATGGATCGGGTGGAAGCCACTATCACCGTTGCCCAGGAATTCATCTACCCCATTACCTACGATCCCCCTCAGCTCGGCGGCGGCGGCGGCGGCGGCGGCGGCGGAGGCTTGGGCGGCGGCATCGGCGGAGGTATCACCCTGCAGCCCGGCAACCCGACATTCAATAAGGTGCACCCTTCTGACGATCCCGCCGACGCCGGCTTCCGCGAGGTCGGCGTTGTGCTGAACGTGAACCCGGAAATCATTCCTCAATACGACGCCATCCGTATGGAGTTGCGCCCCACGGTGACGGAGTTTGATGGCTTCGTGGAGTACGGCGGCCAGATGGCCATGATCGGTACGGGTTTCGCCACCCCCACGGTGATCCAGCCTTCCGGCAACCTAATGCCGATCTTTTCCGTGCGCAAGGTGGAGACAACGGTGACGGTTTACGACGGGGCCACCATCATCATCGGTGGCCTTACTCGGGAGGAAGTGCGGACTGTGAATGACAAGATACCCTTTCTCGGCAATGTGCCGCTTTTGGGACGGTTTTTCCAATCCAACGCGGAGAGCTACTCCAAGCGTAACCTGTTAATCTTCGTGTCGGCCAGCATCGTGAGTCCGGGTGGATCGCCCGTGCGGGAGACGATCCAAAATATTGGGCCGCAATCAATCTTCGTGGACCCCACCATCATGACTCCGACGGGTACCGTCCGACGCACACCGCCCGCGGGTGATTTGGATTAGTGACAACCCGATCCTGAACTTGAAATGATCAAAGAACCGGCACAGGGCTCACTTAGCGAGACGAGAGGGGTGCTTCGGCGGCTCCCACGTCCTTGCAGTGCGGTCGAATCCTCACGAGCGGAAACATGCGCGTTATCGTGCTTAGCCCCTTCATCGACGCAGCTAAACTTTTTTGTCCAAATTCAGGCCCCTGCGTGGACCTGCCTATGAAGTAACCTATATCGACGAATCATGAACCTAGCGTGGCCGAAAATTCCCTTGCGGTTGACCCTGTGGTTTGCCGCCGTGTTTGGAATCGGCGGCGTCATGGTTTGGAAGGTGCTGACATTGCCTGGCGGAGCGGAAGTTTCAGGGGAGGCGGAACGGACGGAGCGTGTCTTTGCCGAGCCAAGCGTCCCGGAGTTGCAAGCCTCCGGGTCACCGAAGCAGCCAGTGGCGGATCCTTGGTGTGCAGTTCCCGATGACAAGAAGAAGAAGCCTTTGGCCGCCGCTTTTCCCGCTTTTCGTCGTTGGGTGTCGGCATACGCCGAGGCGGAGCCGAGTGCGGCCAGGCTCATGGAGGCGGATGGCGTCCGTCTGGCCAAGGTTCGGCGGGACGAACTCAAGGCCTTGATTCGGGAGGATCCTGCCCGGGCTCTCGGGCAAGTGTTGTCAGTCAGAGCACGGCGAAACCTGCCCGCCTCGGTGGAGCAGGAGCTTGCGGAGATTGTCTCGGGAACGGGCCGCCTTACCGTGCTGCATGCCTGCTTCGGTCCGAGCGAAGACTTCCGCCAAACCATATTCCGCTCTCTGCGCATGAATGATGGGCGCAAGTACGAGGTTTACGCCTACGGGCGCCGTGCCGCCATGCAGGATAAGATCGGGATGTCCGTGCTCGGCGCTTCAATAGACGGTGACTTGGCCCTGCTGGACTCCCCTTCTCGCATCCTGCCTGCCGCCGCCGCCGAAGACCTCGGCCTGCCCGAGGACAAGACGCATGTTGAGATCGCGGGACGTCACGTTTCTTGCGCCACGCCAGAGGAGGCTCGAGCCCTGTGCCGCCGGGCAGCCCGGACTGAGAGGGTGGGGGGTGTCCTGCTGGACTACGACCTCTTCCAAGCCTCGGCCGGGGCCTTTTCCTCGAAGGATTACCAGTACCACGTCATCGACACCAACTTGACTTGGATGCAGGCGAGCTTCGTGGCCAAGGCCATGGGCGGTGATCTCGTGAAATTTGACGAGGTGAACGAAACCGCCACCGTCGCCTCCCTCATGAAGACGGCGGGACTGGCCTCCATCTGGACGGGAATCAATGCTCAAGCCTTTCTCAACCAAGACGAAACCAACGCCACGGACGCCGACGCCAATGCGACCCGGCCCTATGTAATCGAGTTTCCCCAAAAGGCCCTCACGCCCTCGGTGAAGGCCTCCGACCCCATCACCGCAAAGGTGCTTGTTATTCGAGCCCGCTACAAGAATCAGGACACGGAGAAGGTGGACGGGTTGACGGGCAACTTCTCTCCCATCACGGCGGAGCAGCTTTTCCGTGAAATGGACGCCACGCGAAACTTCTACATGCGCGAGTCCAATGGACGCTTCAACTTGGAATACAACGCCACCGAAACCGTAACTCTGCCCGAGACCAACGAATTCTACAACTGGCTGGCCGATAATGGCGGGGCCTTCTCCACGCTCATGGGGCACGGCTTGGCCGCGGCTGCCGCCAACGGGCATGACTTCACCCGCTACGACAAGTTCGTCCTTGTCACCACCGAGGCCCACACGGGTTACGGAGGCTTGGGCGGCGGGGCATTCGCTCACTGCCCGGCCTGGACCTCCGGCGTGATCATTCACGAACTTGGCCACTGCTTTGGCCTGCCTCACGCCAACCAATGGGTTTCCTACGGAGAAAGCCCGCTTAGTGACGAAGGTTATGAAATTGATTATGGCAACCCCATGTCCGTAATGGGCGGCAGCGGTCATCGAGAAAACGCAGAGGAATTGGCCCCTCCTGAAAGTGTGGTTTCCAGCGCCGGCAATTCCTTCACTCTTTGGGCCAAGGATATCATCAATGGTATACCAGGCGGTTTCTACACCGATGCGAACGTCACCTCCTCAGTCGGTGCAGACATTTTACATTTGCAGAGTACGGATACCAACGAGCAGCTCCTTGCCTCTCCCTATGCTTTATCTGACTCAAACTACACCAAGTACTTCCGAATTTATCACCATGATTACGACCTTGGGGAAGCATACCTGAATAGTCTGCCCGCTCCTCAGAGTCAGTTTCTTCGGGAATACGGCCTGTCTCCAATGGGTCTGCGGACAGGCACGTTTCTCGTGGCTCTCCCACAAGGAGTCGAGCTCAACGCTAGTTTTGACTCGAAAGGTAACTTTAGTCCAAGCGGTAAGGTTTTTGTTCCTGAATTCCGTGGAGCAGGCAATGGAGTAGAGGCTTCTATGAGAAGGCTGGCCAACGGATATTTCGAACTAAGCATAACCGAAGGCGGAAGCGGCTTCTGCGTGGAGCCTACATTAGTTTTTGCCGAGACCAATGGCACCAAGCAGGAATATAACATTCGAAAAGACTGGATTGGCGTCATTGAGGATAACGGTACTTTTACCCAAACCTCGCTTCTGGACAAAAGAGACTGGAATGGCTCTCAATCCATAGCTCGGGGGCTTCGAGGAATTTCTGGTCCCGCCACTAGCCGTGCTCCTCAAGTTGCAAACGCTCTGGCGGGCAACCCCTTTGATGGCCTCAACATCGACCCCGCCCAAATCCAATTTCAAGAAATCAACGCTCCTGGAGATCGCTATTGGGTAGGGTTTCGGCGAGAATTTGGGCAACGAGGACTTACCTTAACTTTGGCAAACCTGTTGCTCGACATGACGCGGGAAACGCAGGAAAAGTATTCGGATGGAAGCTTGGCTATTGGCCGTACCTACTCCGACTACGGGTCCGACTTTCATGTAACAGCTGTCCGTCATGGCGGGACATATCCTATGGAGTATCTGGATGTCGTCGTCCGCTATCGTACCCAAAACGGACCTGATACAATCTACAATACCGATGATGATATTAACTCCCGTCCGGCCGCCAAATTGCACCTTAGCCACTCTGCCCCCAAGGTGGGTCAGTCGGTATCTCTATCGGTAACTGTAACCGATCCGGATGCCAATGACACGCAGTTTGCTTATGCTTGGTATATTAACGACGAGTTTTTGGACAAGGTCCAGTACCTCAACCGCCCCTCCATTTCGCATGGCTTCGACAAGGTGGGCTACCACAAGGTGAGGGTGGAGGTGTCCGACATGCGTGGGGGCGTGGCCTCCGTCACCCGCACCGTGGCCGTTGGCTCTCCTGAGAAAAGCATCTACTCGACCATTGAGGGACGAGTCATGGGCGGGCAGGGCATACCCGCCCAAGGACTACGGGTGGTGGCCCAGAAGGCTCGGCCAATCACCCACGTTGTTGAATTCAAGGGATCGGAATCGGACCAACGAGAACCACGCTTTTATATAGATGGCAAAGAATCGCCCGACTTGAAGCTTTATCGGGGCCAGTGGCATAGGTTTATTTTGGATCCAACCCTTAAGGATTCACATCTTTCATTTAATACGGATAAGGATCGCTACCCTGCATCCATCAAAGCAAAGATGGGGATGCGCTTCTTGGTCACCGAGGGGGGGGAAGGTTACTCCACGAGTCCAGAAGTGACGGTTAACGGGCTCTTTGACGAAGGCTATCAAAATGTTTTTATCCCCGGTCCGGAATGGCATGAAAACAATGCCTCCTATTTGGGCCTGAATGGTCTTTCTCGCACTTCGCCTGCGTTGCGAAACCTAAAAATGCCGGGGATATCCGCAGTCCTATATCCTACCCAAGTCTTTGAGATAAAATTAACTCATGGAGGAAGGCTATACGAACCTGAAGGGACATATGTAGATGTCAGCTTCAACCGCACTTCTTCATGGCATACCTATCATCCTTTTATTCCGGTCGGCCATCCTGACCGGAACGCGTCGCTCGACATAACTGACGCCAACTCTACGCTAGTGGATGCAAATGTGACGGCTCGGATAGATGGAGTTGGCACAATTTCAGTTTCACAGACTGGCCGAGGCGATGGCTATCCCGGTGCCCCCTCCATTTCATTAGTTGGCCGAGGGCAGGACGTTAATGCTACTGGCAAGCTTGGCGAGCAAGGCGTACCCAAAGACAGGCTTTCTTCCGTTACCGTTGCGGCTACGGGTCTTGGTTATGATGGTAACAACACTTTTGCGGTGGCGGTGTATCCTCCTGACCCTCGAGCTTACTGGTCTTTCGATACTCACGCTAAAAGACCCACCATGCTCCCCCGCACCCCTAATTGGACTACTTACGTAAAGCCAAATTTGGTACATCGATGGAAGTTTGACGAACTCGACAATAACAACTCTACATTTATAGACTCCGCAGGAGAATCTAACATTACGGGCTGGAACAGTGGCCCGAATCTTGCGACCAAACACAACAGTGTCGTTGGCCGGCATTGGGGCTCGCTCGATCTCAATGGATCTGGCGGAACCATTCAACCTGCTAACATTGACCCATCGAAAGGGCTTACCGTCTCCCTGTGGGTTCGGGCTACCGCTGGATCGGGCAACCTCGTCTCCATGGGGGATGGGGGAACCAATTCTGGGTTCAGCCTCAGCGTAACTTCCGCCGCGGATGTTTCTGCCAAGACTCGCGGCGGTACGGTCGCCGTTCCCGTTAGCTTCAACCCCAGCGCCTCCAATGTTCTCGTGAACGGTACATGGGCCCACCTTGCCCTAACCTACGAAGACATCAATGGTACCGGAGGAAATTGGACTTTCTATGTTAATGGGGAAAACGTTTCGCAAAGTTCAACTGAATTTATTCCCGCAAATGGGACGCTTACTATAGGAGGAGCGCTAACGGGCCAGATAGACGAACTAGAAACCTATCTGCGAGCGCTTTCGGTACCTGAAATCCGAGAATTGGCGGGCATGTACGTTTTGGATTCCGGTCGCTTTGGCAACCATGGTGTTTTGATTGGTGATGATGACGGAACTTCCAGCGTCAAGGGCTCGGGGGTTTCCAAGGTAGACTCCGGCCTGGATCTGAACGGCAGCGTGTATGTGGACTTGTTCCCATCTATTGGCAGACTTAACAGCATGACCAGAGGGACCATCACCGCTTGGTTTGCCACGAATGGCCGGCGAGGCGGAAATGGAGCTTGGGAGGACATGACCATACTTTCCGCATCTGACAAAGACGACAATGCATCCGGTCTGCGACTGATGGTTCGTGATACGGGCCAGATTCGTTTCGTTGTAGAGAATGATGGCAAGACCGTCGTGGACGTCTACACGGAGAAAGTTTTTCGCGATCCCAACTTGGGTAAACCTGACGAATGGCATCACTTGGCGGCCATCATTACGAACCAAGGTGCGGAGATTTACGTAGATGGAAACCGAGAGACCATTGTTGCGAGCGGAGGTGTGGCGAATGCTCGTGGTTTTTTCTCCGACGTCCAAAATATAGACTCCTTTACGATCGGGCGTCATGCTTGCCTAGACCCCATGCGCACAGAATATTTTGAAGGCTATTTAGACGAAGTCTATGTTTACGACCGTGCCCTTACCCCTGGAGAAATCAAATACATGAATGATGAAGCCGCCTTGGATTCCGTCGAAGAGGCGATTCTAACTCCCGCAGTAGATGCTGTTGGTACTATCAAGCTTATAGACGGAGGTTCCGGTTATCGTGAAGTCCCTGAAGTGGTTTTCCCAAACACGGGAGAAAAAAATCAAGCTCGAGCTACCGCCTCCCTTGTCCCGACCAAGGTAGACGCGTTGGCCTATTATACGAAGGTATTGGTTGGAAAGAACTGGCAAAATCAACCCTTGGTGGATGCTAACGTCAGTACGGATCAGTGGGGCATGCTTGCTCAATATGTTACGGGCTTCCGTGTTCCGCCCTCTGCCGCCATTGCCCCATCTCCCTCTATCTTGGACGAAGATGCGGTATCGAAGGGAATTTATTTCGTCCCTTCAAAAAATGGCTATGAAATTCTCGACCCCGGGTCCGGGTACGAAGCGGGTTGGAGCCCTGTGGACAATTCTTTCAATGTTTTTGGCCGAGGAGCAAAACCCCCTGCCTTCGAACCGATAATGGCTCCTGATCCGGAGCACGACGGCTTTCTGCAGATGGTAGGCGTTCGTATGCTTGAAAGAGGATACGGCCCATATGAAAATAATGTCACAGCTGCCAATGGGAATCCACCCTATCTTTTGCCTGCATATGGCAATAACGGGATTGCTTATTATTATCTAAATCCAGTCTATATCAAAGGTACGCTTACAGCTCCTGAGAACAGTCGCTTTCAGGGGGCAAATCCATATCCTGAGACTGGACCCACCAACACAGTGCCTCCAATCATTAGGGTGAACCTTTCCACGGCAGCAGATATTCGTGCCGGAAGGGCTAATTCTTGGGGTGAATGGATGAGTCTGTCCGTTGTGTCGGGTAACAATGAAGGGGTTGGGGCAAACTACAACTACGGCCCCCCGAGCGGTAACGCCATTGTAGGAGGTGTAGGCTACAAAGAGCCTCCAATCATCGATCTTACGGGTTTAAGACCTAGTCACCGAGTTGCAGTCCAAAACATAGAACTTCATCAACGAATCGATAGAGTCACACTCAAAGATTCAGGGTTTGGCTATCGGCGCCCCCTGAAACTCCGCTGGCATGGAGGGTTTACTCCTGAAGATAATGCCTCCGCAGTCGTTTATCCAAAAATTACCGACGTCACAATTTCCGGACCTGATGGTAATGGTTCACTGAATAGCGAGCCTTACGGAATAACTGCAATAAAAGCAGAAATAAACGGCTCAACTAACGTCACTGATTGGTCTCGTCTTTTTCTTTCTATATCCGGAGGTGGTGGTCGCGGAGCTTATGCCAACGTCAATCTGGACTGGGGCGGCCAACCCAGAGTGACTGCCGACCCCAATGCCACTGTCTCCACGAACCGGCGAACTTGGACTACAGGCATGCTCCAGTATGACGCTAATGGGACTTATCCTCACATCGTTGACATTCCCTGGTGGGTGGGTTGGTGGCAGCCGGGAGCCTTTGACGCCAACGTTACTGCTTTTGATGCCAACGGTAGCGAAGTTGTCTTTCAAGCAAACAGAAACTGGGCATTTCTCCCTGTTCCCGAAGGCAACGAAACCTCAACGTGGCATGATGGTTATTTGCTTACAGGCAACGGATTGGTAAATGCCGAGTACTGGATGGACGACAATGGTTCGCTCTACCGCTACGTAGATGCAAATCGAACGATTACCGAGTTTCTTGAAACCAACGGAACTCTAGTACCCGGACTGCAGGGTGAGATAGATATTACAGTCAGTCACACCGGATGGGGCTACAGGCCCGCGGGCGATTCAAATTACTCCACCTCCGATGGATTTGTTCTCGGCTCAGACGTAAATGCATCGCTCTCCTATCCTGGCGGGGTTTCATCCGCCCTGACGGAACCTCTTTTCGAGGTCACGCTTGGTGGAGCGCTTGCTGTAATCAATGTTAACTCCAAGAAAGCAGGCGAAGGCATTGTATCTCCAAGTGTTACGGTTCAAGGAGATGGTCAAGGTGCCATTCTCCACCCCGTGGTCAAAAAAGGAAGAATTGACAGAATATTAATTGAAAATCCCGGAAGCGGGTACACCGAAGCCAATATCATCATTGAAGGCGGAGTGGCCCTAGATGGAGACGGAAGGCAATACCGCAACAAATCTGGATTTGAGCCTGTCGAGGCCAATGTCACTGCAGTTTTGGTGGATGGAAAAGTGTCTGACGTGCGAATTGATTTTGGGGGCTGGCGTTATTTTCAGCCTGAAATTGTCGTTACGGGAACCGGGGCGGACGTGGAGGCCATACCTGTGGTGGAAAACGGCGTGCTGAACCGTATTATTTTGTACAACGCAGGAATGGGATTCAGTGAAGAACCTTGGCTTTATCAAGTGCCACAAGTTCATTTCTTTGACCACACGGGTTACAGACACACTCGTTATGCCAACAGTAAATTTACCGTGAACCCCCACTACACGGTGGCAGGAGGTGAGCTGTATCAGCCTAGTCTTACTGCTCAACTTGCCGACAATTATGGAATGCGTGTGGTTGACTTTACTTTGTCTGAGCAAGGCTCTTTTGAAGGCAACTCCACCATTGTTCCTTCGGTTTCTTTTGACTATGCGGGTGAAGTTGAAAGCAATGCTTCTGCCAATATTTATTTTGAACGAACCATAAAGGAGATCACTCTCTCAGACCCCAATAATGAAGCCGTTTCCATACCGGGCTACGACATCCTCATGCTCGGCTCACGCGGCACGAACGCCGACGGGAACGCGGAAACCAACGGTTCCAGGGTTGCGGACATCACCAACCTCTTCGGCGAGCGCCCCGAAATCAGGCACAATCCCTCGGCGGACTACACTGGTGTCTTCCAAGCGGAAAGTCCCGTCGTCTCCGCGATATACGGCAATGTTAAGGAATACGCCGATGGCAGCGCCTACAATTACATTGATGTCTTCGTGGACGACGACTTCCCTGACGAAGCCTTCTACTTCCTGCGCGACTACAACGGTACGTCCACGGGCGGGCGCATTTTGGTTCGTGACGCAGTGCCCGGAGCCCATTGGTGGATCATTCCCGACTGGGAGCCTGGACGTCACTACACCGCCGGCGACATCGTCAACGGCAAAGCCGGCGATGGACAAGGAAGTGCCTACGAAGCTCTGAACGATCACTTTTCCGGCGGTAGTTTTGCCGATGACTTTAACGACGGCAACGGCGTTTGGCGGGAACTCACGAGCCAGAAGGATTCTATCGCGGGCAAGGTTGCTCTCTTCATCAACGAAGAGTTCTTCACCGACCCCGAGAAAGACGAGAAGGTCGACGGACATTGGGGTTACGCGCCGGGCGGGTTCGAAACCTATACGGATTCCGCCGGCTACTACGCCTTCACGGACCTCCAGCCCGGTCTCTACAACCTTGCCGTATTCCGGGAGGACCAGTACCTCCGCACCGTCGTGCACAGGGCCGAAGGAGACAAGGCGGACCTCACCCAAACCGTCGCCCTCAAGGGCATACCGGAGCTGACCCTGGAGGCATACGGCTCCAAGGACGGAAACTGCACCCTGCAGTGGACCCAAGGTTCCATAAGCGCTGCCGACAAAGATTCCAACCTCAGCTCCCTTCTGGGCGTCGGCTACGGTTTCAAGACCAAGCCCAACCTAGTCATCACCGCCGATCCAGCCAATACTGGTCGCGGCACCCTCGACCTTAATGTCTCCGTGACCGCGGGTGGGCGCCTCAATCTGACCGTGACCAATGCGCAATTTCACGATCGCAAGGACAAGTATTACCTGCGCTACCGGGCCGCCGTTTCCGGGGTGGACTTCTGGATGAATGAGTGGACGGACGCGGATGCGGGTGCCGTCCCTGTGGGGCTCGTCATCAATCCTAACGCGGGCGAAAACGCGATCGAAACGCGCCTCTACGAATCTACGGCCGGAGATAGCCAACTTGACTTCAACGTCACCGTCTGGGACGCCCTTTCCAAAATCGTGGCCAACCAAAACCTCACTTGGACTTGGACGACCGACTTCAACAAGACATCCGTCAACGATCCCAACGGCGACGTGGTGGACCTCAAAAAACGTGCCCCGGACACTATCGCGGACCTGAAGCTTTACTCCACCCTCCGCAAGGAAAGGGTGACCACAGTCAACGTTTTGGACGGTGGTAAAGGCTACGATGTCAACCGCACACAACTCGTCTTCAGTTCCGCCAAAGGCACGGGTGCCATGGCCCGCATCAAAGAGGTCAACGCCACTACAGGGGCCATTGTTTCGGTGGAGCTTTTCGACCGAGGGAAGGGCTATGCGACAGGGGATGTCTTCCTTACCGTTGTCGATTCGAACGGCTCAGGCGCAGTTCTCCGGCCCGTTGTGGGAGGCGGCCATGTCACAGTGCGCGCCCAGCTGGACGACAACGCTTCCATATGGGACGAAGTTTACGTTACGCCCTCGGCCATTCACGTCCTCGAAGACAACTCCACGGAGGAATGGCTCGACAGGTACTTCGACACCTTCAAGTCCGGTGCTGTGACCATGACCGCCGACCCTGACGGCGACGGCCTCACCAACGCTCAGGAACTCGCTATCTTCACCAATCCCAACTGGAAGGACACGGACGGCGACGGCCTCGACGACCTCAATGAAACCCTCGCTGGTACGCACCCGCTCAAGCAGGACACGGACGGCGATGGCCTTTCCGACAAGGTGGAAACCAACTCCACCAAGTATGTTGACGCTAACGACACGGGCACCGATCCCCTCAAGTTCGATTCTGACGGCGACGGCTGGAACGACGGCCTCGAAGTCACCTTCGGCTTCGATCCCACCAAGCCCGCCACGGGAGGGGCTAATGTATCGGGCTACGTCTACTACGGCGGCGTCAAGACGGGTAAGACGTATGTCGCCCCCTTCGCCCTGAACGAAGAAACGAGCCTGACCGAGCCCTATCTCGAATACACGCCCGCCTCCGCCACCTACTACCTCTTCCGCAACCTCCAGACCGGCAACACCAATCCCTACAAGATATTCGCCTTCGTCGATCGCGACGGTGACAAGACCTACGACAACGGCGAACCGGCGGGCACCTACTCTGGGTCGTGGAACGGTATCCTTACGGGCAACGTGCCGAATGTGACTTTGGAAATCGTGGATCCGCCACCGCAGATCACCATTTTCGGAAACGCCACCGTTACGCTCAATCCGGGGGATGTCTTCGTCGATCCCGGTGCATTCGCCTACGACAAGTGGGAGACCCCCGCCGAACGCCCCGTCACCGTTTCTGGCAACGCCACCACCCTTACCACCACCTCGCCTCCGGGCATCTATCACGCTTTCTACACTGCCTCCGATTCCTCCGGTAGCATGGCCACGGCTAAGCGAACCGTTGTCATTCTCGACACCCTCGCCCCTGTCATCACTCTCACGGGTGGCACGGCTGTGAGCCACGAAGCAGCCACTGCCTGGCAAGACCCCGGCTACGCCGCCAACGACGTGCCCGATGGCAACCTGACCTCCAAGGTGACCGTGGGCGGCGCCGCCATCAACGCTGGCACGGGCATCGGCGTCTACGCCGTGACCTACTCCGTGAGCGACGCTGCAGGCAACCAGGCCACGGCTATCCGCACGGTCAACGTCACGGACAACACGCCTCCGACCATTCAAATGTTGGGCAATGCTACCGTCACCATCGAGTACGGAACCTTGTGGACGGAGCCGGGCTACGCCGCCACCGATTCCCGAGAGGGCAATTTGACCGACAAGGTGGCCGTGGGCGGGGTGAGCCTCACAACCACCACGCCGCCGGGTTCCTATCAATTGACTTACGACCTCAACGACTCCGCCGGCAACAAGGCGACCCAAATCACCCGAATGGTCAAGGTGGTGGACACCACGCCACCAGATCTTGCCTTGCTCGGTGCAGCCACTATCACGCACGAGGCTGGCGCCGCCTACGCCGAACCT
>CAXGVD010000017.1:0-15164 GCA_964012695.1 uncultured Opitutia bacterium | reverse complement strand
TAACCAGCCGCGCGGGTCAACGGCTACGCCGTCACCCCGCTCCACGTTACCCTTTGCGGTCTCTGCGCGGCGACGCTGAAGCCGGCCTGCGCCTCGTCCTCCGAGCTACCGTAATACCCTCCGGTTGACTACTCTCGCTTCCAAAAGCGTTCCAACAAGTACCACTCCTCTGGAAGCATGCGTTCGGGAACCAGTCCCTTGGCAAGCAAAGCCGCCCGTGCCGGCTCGCCCGTCGCATACGAAACCGCCACCGCCAAAGCCCGCTCACCCGGAAGCAATCGATCCGTTCCCCGCCTGTCCAGCAGTTCCGAAGCTTCCACCGCCTTACCCGCCAATAACTTGGCCAAGACGAGGGTGGTGATAAAGTTCGGATTCGTCGGGGCGGCCCGCAAAATGCGTTCCGCCTCCGCCTCCAACACTTCCGGATCCCCGCCCGACAACAAGCCAAGATAAACCGCGTTGTTCCTCGCCCCCCACCGAAAAGGAAAACGTCTTGCCAAGACTTTAGCTACATTCAGGGCCAAGCCCGTGTCCCTCGCGTTCAAGGCCAACTGAAGCAACTGGTCGCCTTCCGACCGTCCAAGCTCATTGGGAAAACGCTCCAAGACTTCCCCGTACGCCTCCAAGGCCAAGCCGCCGTCTCCGCTCAGAAGAGCAAGCCGGCCCGCTTCCACCAAATTGCTTCCCGTTCCTCCCGTTCTCGCAGCCTCCAAGAAGCGCCGCACCGCATCGGGCTTCTTCCGAGCTAAACCCAAATAAGCTTCGGCCTTGGCCCGCTCCATCCTCGCCAGCTTGCCCGAGGCCTTCCTCAACAGCTCGCGCGCAGCCGCGGTGGCGTTGGTCTCAAGCAAGGCTTGGAAGCACGGCATGAACAGAGGGCCGGAACTAGCCGCCTCTTTCTCCGAAACCAGCTTCAGCACCCGGTCAGGACGTTTCAGCCCGACCAGCCAACCAGCCAGCTCCGCCTTGTCCCTCGCACTCCCGAAGCGCTCCTCCGCCTCTTCAAACAGACGCTCCCTGTCGTCTCCCAGCGGCGTTAATGCCAACTCCACTTCCAAGGCCCGCAAGACCACCGCTCTCCCCGCCTGCGGATGCTTCCTCAAGATCCGAGCCGCCTCCAACAAGTCGTCAGGATAAGCGCCTTTTCCGAGCCGCCCGAAGGCCAATGCCTGCAAGGCAGCCAACGCCGCGTAATCCTTACCTGCCGCCAACTCCCGCAATATGACCTTCCCCGCAACCCGGTCCTCCAACGACGGGGAAGCCCACAACAATCGCCCTTTAGCCGCGAGGCCGTAACGGTTCTCCGGCTCCTCCGCGAGCAGGCTTTCTATCTCTCCCAAGGCCTTGACGGGAAAACCCTTCCGATACATTACGCGGGCACCCAAGACACGCACGCGAAAATCCGTCGCAGCTAGTTTTGCCAAAGCCTTCATGCCCTCCGCGTCGAGCGGTAGGTCCTCCACGTCCAGCGAACGCTCCACCCGTCGAAACAAGTCTTCCGACTCTACCCCGCCAGGCAAACTCGAACCCTCCCCGACATCGGAACGCCACCACCACACGCAAAGAATTGCGGAGGCCAGCACCGTCACCAACAACCAAGCCTTACTGCTGGTCACGAGACGGAACACGCCGAGGTGCGAGCGAGCTTCGCTCCGCGACGGCTACGCCACGCCGCCCACGCAAAAATCCCGAATCCAAGCAAAGGAAAGGCCTCCGCTGGTTCGGGCGCGGCAGTTCCCACAACTCCTCCGCCACCGCCGCCGCCACCGGCACCACCGACACCACCGCCCCCACCGGCGTTGTTGGCGAGCCAGGTAGAGTAGGTTTCCTTAACGGGTATGTAGTAATTGCCGCCCCACGTCGGATCCGTATAAGTACTGCCCACATTCGTTCCCTGCGGGGAGGCGGACACACTGTAGCCGACATCCTCGAGCATGGCGAAGTCCAATTCGCTGAAGCCTTTGCGGGAGTTGGCTGAGATGCTGGTGGACATGGATGGGTGGCAGGCGCAGTTGACGTTGCCTTGAGTCAAACTGCCGAAATGGCTTTGGCTGGATGCATCGATCGGTACGGGCTGCCCTCCGTAGGCGGCCTTGCCGTTGCTTCCATTCCACAGATTGGAGGACTTGTTCGCCTTCCACGCTTCCCAAAGGTTACTAAAGCCCATGATATGGCCGATTTCATGCACCATGACGGAATAAAAGTCCTGCTTGCCCGAGGAGGTGGCGTCGGCGGAAGAGGTGAGGTCGGTGTCGTCGTAAAAACTATAGTGGGTGTTGACGGAGATTGAGCCTCCGATCGAATCAAAGTTGGCAGAAGAGTTACGGGTGTTGTTCCAGTAGTTCATGAAGGTGCCCCCGGAAATTCCACTGTAACCATAACCAGAATAAGCGGTGGCGAGAACTCCGATGGAACCTCGGTTCTTGGCCCCCAAGAATATGACGATTTCGTTGGCCTGTCCGATCACTTGTCCTTCGGAGGTCGTACTGCCAGCGTTCACTTGAAGAGACCCGAGAGTGGTGGGGTTCTTTCCGCTTACGTAAAATGTGCCCGAAGTACCGTAATCTGCTGGAGTGAAGGAGCCGAAGCTTTCCCCGCCCAAGCGTGACTCAAAGGCGTAGGCGGCCTGTTCCATGACATATTTGCGCTCATCCGTGAAGTAGCCGCCAGTGTCGTAGGAATAGTCGAAGATGATGTCGATAGCGGCATCCGCCGAACACGCTATAAGAGGGGGAAGGACGAGTCGGCAAAGGCAAGAGATCGCCCGCATGCATGAAAACATCGGGTGGGACGGCACGGATATACAAGGAGAAATCTTACAACAGCGCGCAGGTCGCACTTGAAGCAAGTGCAAAACCTGGAGCCTCTGCCCGCAGCAGTTAAGCTCGTCAATTCCTCAAAGTTTCGCCCAGCCAGGCGAGAACGGCCTCGATCATCGGGGCCTGCCCGTTCTCGGAAAAAACGTGATCGGCTCCGGGAATTTCCACTAGCTTTTTCGGCTCCCCCGCCAAGGCGAAAATTTCCCGGGAGTCCTCGATGGGCACCACATCATCATCCGTCCCGTGCACGAACAACCACGGCACTTTGATCTCGGAGGCCTTGGGCGCCGTGGAGTGTATGCTCTTCATGTCCGCCACATAGGTACTTGAGAGCGGACAGGAGGGCTCCTCCCACATACATCCCTCGTCGGGCGTTTCCTCCCCGAACTCCCGTTCATAAAAGGCCTCGGTGTTCACCATGCCAGCCAAGGAAATCAGGTAGCGTATGCGCTCGTCGGAAGACGCCGCCAGCACCCCCACGGCGCCGCCCATGCTGTGCCCCGCGTAGGTCGCCCGCAGGCCTTGAGCCTCCACCGATCCGAGCACTGCCTTGAGATCTTCCACTTCCTTGGAAATCGTGCAGTCCCCGAAACGTCCCCCCGAACCGCCGTTGCCCGCGAAGGAAAAACGAAGGACGGAAACGCCCTCCGCCGCCACCGCCTCGGCCAAGGCCACCACGAAGGGCCGGTCCTTGTTACCCGTCACGCCGTGCCCGACGACGAGAACATCCCGGGCGTTAGCCGCCCCTTCGTGAAAGGTGTAGTCTAGGGTTTCCCCGTGAGGATTGACAATGGTTCCGAACATGATGGCACGCCTTAAGACGCAGGAGCTCGCCTTGGCAAGCGTGCTTTGCCCGGATGCGAAGGCTTCATTCGAGCGAGGAAGCCCCGGCTTTCTTCAGGGATTCCAACAAGAAGGCATAGACATAGGTTTTTAGCTTCACATCGAAATGCCTCTCCTCCCGACCGCCCGGAGTTACCATGCCAAGGATTTCTCCCTTGCCCGGCTCGGTAGTCCTTGCCTGGCAATGGGCGCTCCAAGCCAAGGCATTGTGCCGCACGCCTGGAAGATCGGCCGCACTAGCGGCAAACAGGATGGGCGGATAGTCCGCCTTGGACCAACGCCCCTCTTGAATCACCCCCACGGGTGAAACGACGGCGGCAGCGACAATGCCATCGGGACGATTCGCCAAGGCAAGCGCAAGATACCCGGCTTCCTTCCCATAGGCGCACACAGCCACCATCCGACGAGGCGCCCAACTCGGCCCCCGCAAGGTACCGACGGCGTCCAGCGCGGCCTTGATATAATCCACGCGTGCCAAGGCGCAGGACACGCCCATTTCCAACACGGCTCCGATTTCCTCCCGCAAGCCTCCCCCTGCGGTGGTCCCGTCGGGGCCGACCAGGAGCAAGATCACCGCTCGGTCGAACACCTTATCAGGTTTCTTGGGTTCCAGCAAAGTAACCTCGTCGAGTGAAGTTCTTCTCCCCTCCACATCCGAAAGGTCGCCAGAACGGTTGACCAGAGCATCGTACAAATCGTCCCGCAGAGGACTTAGGTGGCTCAACCTTTTGCGGGCATAAGCGGTTTCCTCCGATCCACGCGCATCCGAAATGTGGACGCCAGAAGGCTCGGGCGGAGAAGCCCAGGCATCGAGTGGCACCCACAGAAACACCCCATGGAACCAGCCCCCTTGCTCCCGAGAGCGCACGAGGGCCTCCCTTTTCCACACAGCGTAGTCATGGGAAAAGCGATACCCCACTTGTTCGAGAAAAAACGCGGCGCCCAATGCCGCCAACACATAACCGGCCCACCTCATCCCAAAGGCCTTGACCGAATCTTGCGGGCGCGCGAGCGTTCGCCCTCGGAATGATGAAGCGAAAAACGAACGGCGACGGCGGAGCCCGCCTCGCCACAGTTTGCGCCGTCTTGGCGGCGTTCGGGTGCGGGGAAGAAGAAAAGCCAATCTTCCACTCCGAGGCCGTAGAACCCGATTCGCCTACCTACTCGGGCGACGTTCTCAATGGCGTTCCTCATGGACAAGGCGCGTTCATTTTTCCAAACGGAGAACGATATGAAGGCGAGGTGATGGACGGCAAGCCCAACGGACGCGGCGCGTATTTATTCGCCAACGGCGACCGATACGAAGGAGATTACCTCGACGGCAAGTCGCACGGCCAAGGAAGGATCACCATGAAAAGCGGCGCTTACTACGAAGGCCAATGGCGCCACGGGATGATGGAGGGCAACGGAACCTACGCACACGCGGACGGGAGAAGGTATATTGGAGAATTCCGTTACGGCGAAATCGAAGGCTGCGGGATCATGACTTATCCCGATGGTTCCCGTTACGAAGGAGACTTTCTTCATGGAGCGAGGCACGGCCAAGGCTCTCTCACGACGCCCGACGGGAAGGAACTCTCGGGCGAGTTCAGGGGAGACGCTCCAAACGGGCATGTCATCGTAAAGGTGAAGGGCACTGTGTACCGGGGGGAAGTGCGGGATGGATACCGACACGGTCAAGGCAGTTTCATCGCCCCCGACGGGTCGAGCTACCTGGGCACCTGGCGCATGGGGAAAAGACACGGACGAGGCACCACCTTCGACGCCGAGGGCTCGGTTACCTTCGACGGTATGTGGGAAAACGACTTGGCCAAAAAGAATGCCCTCTCCAACCCCGAGTGACGACGACCCTCAAACCTCTTTCTTGCCTTTGCGGAAACGAAGCAAAATCCGCCACAAGGGCATAGCCAGCAATCCAGAAACCATAACGTAGGTGGAAGGCTCAGGAACCGCCGAATAGCCGGCTGGAAACGAACCGTCGTAACGCAAGCTGACCGTGGTGCCGCCGTCCTCCACCCATGCGGACCATGTTCCGGACCCGGGCGTGTTGGCCAAAACAACATCGCCCGAGGAGAAAGTGTCTCCCAAGGCGTTGACGGTGACAACATCGTTAAACCAATAGCCCGGCGTCAGGGTCGAATAATTCATTTGATCCTTGTAGTCGCCCGTAAGGTTTCCGGTGCCAAACCCTGACTCCTGGCCTTGGAAGGAAATCGTCAGGTTGCCCCCGTTCTTCGCTAAGGTGCCGATGTTCCAAACATCGAAATTACTGGTGGCCGAGGAAGGGTAATCATAATTGTCTGCTTTAGAAAAATCCCAATAAAACGTCGCCCCGTCGGCATCCCAAGTCCCCGAACCACTGAACACATCGTCACCCGCATCACTTTGCCCAACTTCGGTTTCCGCTCCAAAAACAACCACGGAAACAAACGCCAAAGCTGCATAGGCCATGCCCAAGCAACGAGCGTAAAATGTTAAAGTCCCTAATCCCAGCATCAGTTCGAAAGCAAAAGAAGAGCCTAGGGAAAACCCATCGGCATTGCAAGCGGGTTGGATAAAAAAAGCCGGCTTCCCCGTAAAGGGAAGCCGGCTTTCCGTAGAATTGCTTGTGCCTTAGGCGATTTCGGCGGCGTGGAATTCGAGCCAGTCGTCGAGGTTGTTAAGGTTGATGGCGTCCTTGGGGTCACCATCGGAGAGGCCATTGGCGGAGAGGATACCTTGGCGGGTTGCGTCGTCGTGGTTGTAGCCCGTAATGGAGTCGTTGAGGGCGGAGACGGAAGCGTCGTCAAGCTTGGCCCCTGTTTGCTCCTTGATCCACGCTTCAAACTGCGGGTAAGTGGGCTTGGAGTCGGTGATGAATGAGCGGACGGCTTCGGCGTCGAGGCCAAGGCCGTCGATCACCATGGAGTCGTAGCCAGCACCTATGCCGGGGTAGCCGTCGGCGATTTTGCCCGCGGCTTCGAGCGAGACTTTCTGCCAGAGGCGGGGGAGGTGCAGAACGCCGAGAGGGCCGGCCGTGCCGGAACTGATGAGGGGAACGATGTTGGACATGTCGTGATTCCTTTGGTTTGGGTGGTTTAATAGGTGTAGCAGTAGGGGACGGCACAGCCAAAAGTAATCAGCTGCCCTGTCAAACGCGAAAGGAGAAGGGCTTCCGAAAAAACATTGGACAAAGCTTTACGCCTTCCCCTTCATGTCTGGCTCTCGCATCAACCTCCTCTCCAAACCAAGGACTTCCCGAGATGAGCGCTAAAGACAAATCAATCGGATTCGTAGGCGTGGGCCGCATGGGCGCCAACATGGCCCGCAATCTTAAGGACAAGGGCTACCAGGTGAGCGTAGTCAACGACGTAAACGCCGAGGCCGCCGCCTCTCTCGCCGAGGAATTAGGCTGCGCCAACGCCGCAAGCTTGGCGGAGGTGACGGCTGCCGCCGACGTTATCATCACGGTGGTTACCAACGACGACGCGATGGAGACCATCTTCCTCGGTGATGGCGACAACCTTCTTCAAGGTGCCGCGGGCAAGACATTCATCAACTGCGCCACACTCTCCCCCGCCATTCACGTAAAGTTAGAAGGAGCCGCCGCCGAAGCGGGAGCCGAAACTCTGGAAGGTTGCATGGCCTCAAGCATCACGCAGGCTCGAGAGGGCACCCTCTACCTGATGATCGGCGGGAAGCAAGAAACCTTTGAGAAGGTAAAGGACTTGCTGAACGACCTCAGCGTGAACCTCCGTTTCGTGGGCGAAGCGGGCAAGGCCGCCCAAGTGAAAGCACTGGTGAACATGGTGATGAACATCAACACGGCCGCCTTGGCCGAAGGCTTGGGCATCGGCGACGCACTCGGACTGGACCTCGAGATTCTCTGCGAAATCTTCTCCCAAACGGGTGCCAATTCACGCGTGCTGGAAACAGACGCCGAGGACATGCTTGGGCGGGACCACGAATGCTACTTCTCCGCCGAGCACGCCGCCAAGGACTCGGGCATCGCCATCGCCGTCGCCGAAGAGGCGGGCATAGCAGTGCCCCTCGCCAAGGCCACCCTTCACCAATACCAAAAAATGGTCGAGGTGGGCTTGGGCGACTTGGACAAGTCCGGCGTGGCCGAACTGACATTCAAGGGCCGCGGCCCCGGCACTTGATTGTCGAGCCTCCTTGTCGCCTTTCAGCTAGTCAAGGTGTTGAGTTGAGGGCCTTCAAGTTCCGGTAGTACAAAAGGAACTCAGGGTCCTTTTTCCCGATGATTTGGAGCTTGTCTTGGCTTTCCAACATGCCTCCGACCTGGAGAATAATGGCCGAATCCGCTCGGTCCACCCACTCCGGATGGCGATCGCGGTAGAAGCGCAGAACCTGGCAGTCGTAGGACTCTCCCACTCGCGGTTCAGGTATGGGCGAGCCCGCCCCATGAGAGACAATCCTCTGGTCAACGGTCTCGTTCCCAGCGTCTCCGTCTTCACGAACTTGCTGCGGCAAGGGTGTGGAGCCGAAACCGGCATTCCACGATACCGACGAAGGGGCCTTCTCCGATTCGTATTTCGTCGGTCGTTTGACGCGTTCGAGCAGAAAGGCATAGCCCATGACCGCACTTTTGTCGGAAAGAATCACCGCCCGCGACACCCCGTTATTCGCCGGGGCCTCCGCAGGAAAAGTCACAAAGTGGAACAGGCCGCCGAAACGGTTCCTAAAAGGCTCGGCCCCTGCGGAGCTTCTTCCCGCCCGAGCCCAGTTCACCATCTTTTGGGCGGATTCTTTTTCAAAGGTTTTTCCGCTCAACTCGAGCAGGCTCATCACCCAAGGACCGCCGACGACGCCCGGACCAGGCTCGGGAAGCGAACGCTCACCAGGAGAGTCATACACGACCGCGGACCACAATTCGGGTCGACGATTCACGGCTTCGGCCAACACCCCAGCAGACTTTTCCCGTCCCCAAGCTAGGAGGCGGCGGGACAACCTTCCTTCGCGCCTCCGCAACTCTTCGATCGCCTTAACCAGCTTTTCTGAATCCGCCGCGTGAACAAACCCGCAGGCCACCCCCCTCTCCAACATAGGTGCGAATTGAGATTCCGCTCTTTTGCGAGTAGCGCTTAGCTCGGCTTCACTCATTCTTTCCCTTCCCGGCAACACCCTTAGCAACAGGGCATGGGCATCGGCCATCTCCTCGTCCTTCTTCTTCGCCCATCCCTTCTCGACGTCCTCCCCAGCGGCCTTCGACGTCAGCTTAGGCAAGACAAGCTCTGCGACGCCACCCACATTCCGGATTTCGTAATCCGACTCCGACAAGACCTTTCCGCTTCGAAAACGCTCAAACAGTTCGTCCCGCATGGGACGCGTGTGGCTCAAGATGTGCTCGGCATAAAAGCTCTCCTCCCTAACGGACGCTTCGCCGGACAAGGTATTCGGAGGAGCGGAGGCCAACTGCTCGAACGACAGGATACCCAAGACTTGTGAAAAAGGCCCCTTCTCGTCGAACTGACTCCAAATCCAATCCGCCCGCACGGAAGCATACCAGCTTGAAAAGCGATAGCTCATCTGCTCCAGCCCAACCAAGAAGAGAAGTACGGCCAACAGAGTGGCCACTACTTTTATGAAGCTTCGCATGCTATTCAGTAAACATCAAGGCAGTGGCGGCGGTTCGTCCGAGCCGTCCGCAGGCAGGGCGGGCGGAGGCACTTCCTCTAGCCCGGCTTCCTCCTCTGGCAAGGTGGGCGCAGCGGAAACGTCCTCTGGCAAAGCGGGCGGCGCTTCCGCTTGTTCCGCTTCTAAATTCGCAGGTAGATCGGGCGGCGGAAAATCAGGTGGTAATTCCGACGCCGACGATTCGACGGTTTCGGGAACGGGCGGAGGCGCTTCCTCTAGCCCGGCTTCCTCCTCTGGCAAGGTGGCCGGAACCTCCACGGGTGAGTCGACAATCTCCAGACCCTTCGGACTCAGACTTTCGCTAGCCGGTTCTTCCTTCGCGCTTTCTTCAGGAACGAGCAAAGCGGATTCCTCTTCTCCAGACAAACCTTCGGAAAACGCAGCACCCTCAGGGGCACTCTCGTCGGACCCGCCCTCGACCTCGTCGCGCGCCTTGAGGGCGTCCAGCAAATCTTCCGATACGGAAGAGGCGGTAGAGTCGCCCACATCGTCGAGAGTAACCGTGACTCGGCCCAGTCCCCGCAAGGAGCCGAACCAACACAACGCGGCACTTCCAACGCCTCCAAAAAGCGTAAGCAGAAACAATTGCATCCGCTCATAGCTCCCCACGACGTGAAAGTCGTCGGACAAAAACTTCCACCAAAACAGCGCAAGAGCAAGAGCAGCAGAGCCTCCCAACACAAAGGCAAAAATCTTTAACCGACGCCAAACACCCTTCAAAAAAGCCAAGCTGATCAACAAAAAGGAAAACAGGCCCAACACCGCGGAGAAGCCGATTTTTACGCGACGCACCTTCGACACGGTATCGTCTGAGGTTGCCGCTCCCAAAACCTCGGCGACGTCATAGCCCGCCACCTGTCTGTAGGACAACTGCGTCATAATCTCCTCCAACTGGGAGACATCTGCGAAGAGTGCCACCCAGAAGAAGGCAACCATCAGGAGACCTACTCCTCCAATGGACAGAAAAACGCTTTTAGAATAACTTTGCACGGACGCGGGCAGTGCTGTGCGGGAAGCTGAATGCCATCCAATATTGCCCGCATTCAAAACCTTGGCAAGCGTCAATCAGGGGGTCTGCAAGTCGGTCATAGGTCGCGCAAATACAGCCAAGCGGCCCGGAATTGCTGGGTACCGTCGCCCTTCAGCAGGTCCATGAGTCCCGTTTTGCCTTCTTCGTCGGCGAACTTGGGCATGATGGTGGCGGGGTTGATGCGGTAAGGGTTGAGCATCCACCGCAGGTAGTGCTCTTCACGTAAGCGTTCCCTCGATTGCATCAGGTTGATTCCCTGCCCTTCAAACACTGCCGTTGGTTTGCGTTCGCCTATGCCGTGACAAGTTATGCACAAGACATTCACAAGGGTTTCGCCAGCTTTTTTCAGTTCGTTCACATTTCCTTCCAAGGCTGGTGCCAAAACGTCTCGATCTACGCCGCAAGAGCGTGAAAGCCCTTTGGCAAGGGGGTTGGAGCGATATGGGAAGGCGGGCATGCGGGCTTTCATCCATGAGCGGGGTTTGTCCTTCAGTTTGCCCGACAACAAGTCTGCGGTCCATGTTTCTCGAAGTTTTTCACCAGTGAAAGTGAGGTCCGGCGGAGTACGGTTCGCTTGGTGGGCCTTCTCGGGGTTTTCCTCATCGGGGGTGGGTTCGGGCTCTTTAGGTTTCCACGACGCGACTTCCTTGGCAAACACCTCCCAGGAACTGGGTTCGCCGTCGCGCTCGTGACAGGCGGAACAACGCAGCTCTACAAATTGCCGGGCGGCGTATTCGGGCAAACTACGCTGATGAAGAGAGGACTCGGGTTTCTTAGCCAGAAAGACGCCGAGAGCGACGCGGTCCTCGGGCGAAAGTGTGAAGACGGGGGACAAGGCCCCCGTTCCGAGGCAACCTTCGTCCGTCTTACCGGCCAGCAAAAAAAGAGCGGGACCGGCCCGTCCGTTGGAGCCAGGCAAATCGTGGCAAGCCACACAACCTCTGGCGCTCGCCAAATCCTGGCCTTTGGCGGGATCTCCCTTGGCGGGAACGGAATCCACGCTGGTTGGAGCCAAGCCGCGCAAAAAGGCGGCAACGTCTTGAGATTCCTTCATCGACAACCCGAAGTCGGGCATGCGGGTGGCGGGGTGCAACCTGCCTGGTTCACGGAGGTAGGCGGAGAGCCGGCCAGGACGATATTTGTTTCCGACGCCCAAAAGAGAAAGGCGTCCAGTCTCGACGGCGGGGACGGCGCCTTCGGTCACGACGTGGCAGGAGACGCAGCCAAGCTCGGCAAACAAGGCACCGCCGAGCCGGGCATCTCCGGCATCCGTCTCGGACTGACCTTCGCTCTTGAGGGTGGCGAGGTAGGCGGCAAGGTCGGCGGCTTCCTGCGGGGACTGAACGGTCTTGGGCATGCGGGCGGAGGGACGCATCGCCCGCGGGTCCAGAAGCCATTTCGTCAACCAAGCCGTTTCCAGTCGAGAACCAACTCCCGCAAGTGAAGGTCCAGTCGCCGCGACCTCGGGCATAGCGGTGGCGGCGAGGAAAGCGTTTTCGGGCGCGTGGCAACGGGCACACCCGAGAGTGGCGAAAAGAAAACGTCCGTGGCGGCGGAGAACAGCCTCCTGCACTTGTTCCGCCTGCTCATATTTGGGGAAATGCCCGAGGGCCTTGGGAGGAATCGATTCGCGGGCGAAGTCGCGTCCTTTCCAAAAGAGGCGAAGACGTCCCGCACCCGAGGGCGCGCTCGCGTAGCGAACTTCAAACGGGTGGTCGCCGCCGTTCAAGCGGAGTCGTTCGCTTTCCGTGACAGAGAGGTCTTCGCCCTCGGCTTCAAGAACGGTTTCCTCTCCGATTCGCAAGGAGGCCGTTCCGAAGCCTTCGAAGGAAAAGTACAAGCGCTCGCGCTTGTCCAGGCGCAGGACACCCCGCCACACGGCCTCGAAGGGTCCGGGGGAGAGAAAGGCAGAGGGAGCCTCACCCTCGTCCACCCGCAGGGCGGCCCGCCGTTCGAGGCGATAATCGACGCCCTCCTTCCCTCGCAATTCCAATGTGACACCGGAAAGGGGTTCTTCCTGAGCGAAAACCAATAAGATCGGCGAAACCGCAAGCAACAACGCCACCGGGGCAAGGAAGCGCAGAACCATGTCGGTGGTCAGACGTCGGCCAGCTTACCCGTGCTGTCGCCGAGTTGTTCGGCCTCCACGTCCATGCGCTCCAGCAGGGCGAGGTACAAGTTGGTGAGCGGGGCGCCGCCGTAGTCCCGCCTGCGGCCCACGCTAAGGCCCGCCGCCTTGCCGCCCGCCAAGAGGACGGGCAGGTTGGAGTGGCGGTGGCGGTTGCCGTCGCTGATGCCGCTCCCGTACACGATCATGCAGTGGTCCAGAAGGGGCGAGCCATCCGCTTCCCGAATACTCTTGAGCTTCTTGAGGAAGTAGCCGAACTGGTCGGCGTAGAAGCGATCGATTTTCGCAAGTTTGGCCACCTTGTTCTTGTCGTCACGGTGATGCGAGAGGCCGTGGTGCCCTTCGGGTACGCCGATGTCGCGGAAGCTCCGGTTGCTTCCGTCGTAGGCCAGCAAGAAGGTGGAGACGCGGGTGACGTCCGCTTGAAAGGCGAGTGCCATCAGGTCAAACTGTACGCGAAGATGTTCGCCAAAGTTTTCAGGGATGCCGTCGGGTTTGGGGTAGTCGGGTTTTTCGGCATCGAATTTTTCCGCTTTTTCGATGCGTTGCTCGATTTCGCGGATGCCCGTGAGGTATTCGTCGAGCTTGGCTCGGTCGGTGCGTCCAAGTGTCCGGTGGAGGCTGTTGGCGTCATCAAGAACGAAGTCCAAGAGGCTTTTTTCGTGGCGCAACCGGAGAGCCCGACTCGCCGCCTGCTGCTTGGTCGAGCCTTCGCCGAACATACGCTCAAACACGGCTCGGGGGTTGGCCTCGGGAGACATCGGCAGTGATTCCGTCTTCCAAGCGAGGTTGTATTGGTAGGCGCAGCTGTAACCAGAGTCGCAACTGCCCGAGCGGCGGGCCCGGTCCGTGCTAAGTTCCAAGGACGGAAGCTTGGTGTTCTTGCCTACCTTGGCGGCAGCCAGCTGGTCCACGGAGACGCCGATGCGTATGTCCGCCCCCGCCGTCTTGCGGGCTTGGCAACCGGTGAGGAAAGTAGCGTTGGCTCTGGCATGGTCGCCGCCGCCGTCCCCGTTGGCGTAAGCTTTTTTGTGGTCGAGGCCGTCGAGGGCCTGTAAGTCACCCTTGAAGGGCTCCAATCCCTGCAAGGTAGGGGACAGTTTGTAGGCCCGGCCTTCGCCCGTGGTCCGCCACTCAGGCAGAATCACGCCATTGGGCACGTATGCAAAACCCATGCGCAAGGGAATGCCTGCGGTCGCCTTGGACGCCGGAGCCGCCATCGCCTCCAATGGAGGCAGGGCCATGGCCGCGCCCAACCCGCGCAGAAAGGTACGTCTTGGTAATGTAAGAGTTTTCATCAAGCCGAGATGCGTTAGCCAAACAAACTAGGGCGACAAGCACGTCGGGACAAGGGCAATGCCCGCCGAAACGATTCTTTATTCGGCAGAGGAATCCCCTCTTCGCTGTTGAAAAGGCGTGCTTCTGACGATGGAGAGAAGGTGTTCCACGAAGCGATAATCGTCCTTGCGGGCTTGGTTGAGAATGGCCTGAACGGCGGGACGGTCGTAATACTCCAGTCCACGCCCGAGGGCGTACACCAACAACTTTTCCGTCAGACAACGGACGAAAGCCTCTTTTCGGGAGCGAACGATGAAGTTTTGAAGCTCCGCCGCCCCAGAAAAGGTTTCGCCCGTACCCAGCTTGCCTTGAGAGTTAATCGGCTTGCCCGCGTCCCGTTCGCGCCAACGTCCCACGCCATCGAAATTTTCAAGGGCGAAGCCGAGGGCGTCCATGTTGACGTGACAGGAAGCGCAGAGCGGGTTTTCGCTGTGAGAGGCCAGTTGCTCCCGGAGGGTCTTGCCTTGGGCCCCGGGAGAGGTTTCCTCCAACTCGGGGACATCGGGTGGCGGTTCCTTGGCGGGAGAGCCGAGCAGGTTGTCGAGCACCCACTTGCCGCGCTTCACGGGCGAAGTGCGGGTGGGGTTTGAGGTTATAGTGAGCACCGAGCCATGGGTAAGAAGACCCCCACGGGGGTTGGCGCCTTCCAGAATGAAATCTGCGGCGGAGACGCGTCGCAACTCGGGGCCGAACTCCCCGGGCAGGCCGTAGTGGCGGGCGAGGTCTGCGTTGGCGAAGGTGTAGTCGGCGGCAAGAAACTCCGTTACGGGACGATTATCCCTCAGGAGGTGTAGGAAGAAGGTTTCGGTTTCCGCCCGCATAGCTCGGCGCAGCTTGTCGTCGAAGCCCCCGAACCGCTTCTTGTCCGGCATGACAAGGGCGAGGTCGCGTAACTGGAGCCACTGGCCCGCAAAGTTCTGTACGAAGGCCAAGGCCTTCTCGTCCAACAGCATGCGTCGCACCTCTCGGTCGAGCTGGGCCCGTAATTGCCTGCGGAAAGCCAAGGAAAAAAGGCGGTCGTCGGGCATGGAACTCCAGAGAAAGAAGGAGAGGCGAGAAGCGAGAGCGAATTCGTCGAGCTGGTGAACGGCAGTCGGGTCGTCGGGATTTGGTTGTCCTTCAGCTCGAAAGAGAAAGCGGGGAGAAACCAGGGCCGCCTTCAGGGGCAGACGAATGGCTTCGAGAAACGGCTCTCTCTCCGCAGCCGCCAAGTCGTAAAGGCTAAGCAGGCGGGCCGTCTCGCCTTGCGAAACAGGCCGTCGATAGGCCCGTGAAGCGAACCGCCGCAAAGCCGCCTCAGCCCACACTCGGTCCTTGGCTTCGGCCGGGCGTTCGCCCAACACCTTTCGGCGGGAAACGAGCAAGGCGG
>CAXGVD010000016.1:0-15380 GCA_964012695.1 uncultured Opitutia bacterium | reverse complement strand
GGTCCAAGCCGCGCCCAGCATGGGCGGGGTTGGGGTCCGGGGTTCCCACGATGACGCGCTTCACGCCCGCCTCCAGCAGGGCGTCCGTGCAGGGGGGGGTCCGCCCTTGGGTGGAACAAGGTTCGAGGGTGACACAGAAAACGGCACCGGGTTTCGGCTGACGCCCAAGATCGCGCAGAGCCATGACCTCGGCGTGCGGGTCGCCCGCCCGCTTGTGCCAACCTTCTGCCACGACGTGGCCGTCCTCCACCACCACGGCGCCGACCATGGGATTGGGATGGGTCTCGCCCCACGCCAGGGTCGCAAGTTGCAAGGCCCGCCGCAGGTGTGCCTCTTCCTCGGGGGTCGGTACGGGCTCGATCATCATCCCTTGGTCAGGCGGAGGCCCACGGGGCAGTGATCGGAGCCGTGAACTTCCGGTAGGATAAATGCCTCGCGAACGGAGGAGGCGAGGTCTTCAGAAGTAACGAAATAGTCGATGCGCCAGCCAACGTTTCGGGCTCGGGCGCCCGCCCGGTAGGACCACCAGGAGTAGGCCCTAGTCAACTCCGGATGCAGGAGGCGGAAGGTATCAGTGAAGCCGGCGGCGAGCAGGTTGCTCATGCCTTGGCGCTCTTCGTCGGTGAAGCCCGCGTTCTTGCGATTGGTCTTGGGGTTGGCGAGGTCGATTTCCTCATGGGCCACGTTCAGGTCTCCGCAGAGAACGACGGGCTTTTTCTCCCTGAGCCCGCAAAGATAAGCCCTCAGGTCGGGGTCCCAGGAGTCGCGGCGGTAGCCGAGTCGAGAAAGGTCGCCCTTGGCATTGGGGACATAGACGTTGACGACGTAGTGGGCGTCGAACTCGCAGGTGAGGACGCGGCCTTCGCCCGCGTGGGGGTCGTCGCCGGGAAAGTCAGCCGATACCGAAAGCGGTTCCTCCTTGGAGAAAACGGCCACGCCCGAGTAGCCGTTTTTTTCCGCAAGGTGGTAGCGGCGGAAGGGGTAGCCAAAGTCGTCCTCGGGAATGGCCTGCGGGTTCAACTTCACCTCTTGAAGACAAAGGACGTCCGGAGCGCGTTCGCGGACGAAGTCATCGAAGCCCTTGTTCCGGCAGGCCCGAAGGCCATTCACATTCCAGGAAATCAATTCGGTGGTGTCAGCGTTCATGAGAATAGACGCGCGGCAAAGATGGTTTGCAAGTTCACGGGAAAGCGATACCCATTGTCGGCTTTTCACAAACCGACAAGCAAAACAAGTTCCCATGGCCTCACCCACCGAAATCCGAAAGGGGCGCGTCATCGACTACCAAGGCGCCCCCCACCTCGTCTTGGAAATGCTCCACCGCACGCAAGGTCGCCAAGCCGGCTTCGTCCAGACCACCCTCCGCAACCTGCGCTCGGGCAGCACCACCACGACCAAGTTCCGCTCCACCGACAACGTGGAGTTCATGCACACCACCACACAGAAGCTGGAGTACAGCTACCACGACGCGGACGGCCACCACTTCATGGACGTGGAGACCTACGACGACACCGTGCTGGGAGACGACCTTATCGGCGAAGACAAGCGCTTCCTCGTGGAAGGAAACGGCTACGATGTCCTCTTTGTAGACGGCCAAGCCGTGAAACTCGAACTGCCCGCCGCCGTGGAGGCCACCGTGACCGAAGCCCCCGACGCCGTTAAGGGCGACACCGCCGGCAATGTGCAGAAGCCCGTCATCATCGCCTCGGGCATGACGGTACACGTCCCCCTCTTCATCAAGAAAGACGAAGTCATTCGAGTAAGCACGGCGGACGGCTCCTACCTTGGCCGAGCCTGATTTCATCATTCCGTCGACGTCGATCACCCCCCGACCCATTCCGCGCGAAATGTATTTGCCTTGCGCGCGCATGTGAAAGTATATTTTGTTTTCCAACATAAGGAGGAAAACCCATGAATGCCTTTGCCCTCGTACTTCGTTTGTTTAGTTTGTTTTCTCTGCTCGCTGTGGCTGGCGTGCTTTGGCTCAAGCAGGAAACCTACAAGGAACAGGACGTCGCCTTCCTAGAGGATCAAATCGCCAACGGTTACCAAATCCTCCAGTCCGACAAAGAAAACCAATGGAAAGACGTGGCGGAAGCCAAAGTGGCCTTCGAAGAAGCCTTCTCAGCCAACGCACGCGTGGAGAACGCTTCCGAGGACCACCCCCTCACTGAGGCAATGGAAAAGCTCTCCAAAGCGGAAGACGTAATCCTCGGCAACCCCGACTTCAGGACCTCACTCACCGACCTCTCCAAGGAGTTTGGCCCCAAGTCCCACATCTGGAAAGAAGGCAAGGACGGTGCCAAGGGCGAATGGGTGGCAGCCAAGGACAAGGACAAAGATGGCTTCCCCGACCCACTGGAACACCTTTTCACAACCGATGACGCAAACCCCGAAAAAGCCCCCAAGAACGCCGCAAAGACCAAGGCCGTGACCGATCTCAAAGACGCCTTCTCCTCCCTCCCCAAGAAGTACGACGAAGACGCCAAGGACAAAGATGGCAAGCCCACTCCGGGCGTCTCCCTTCACAACCGCCTCCGCACCGTGATGGGCAAGCTCTACGAGGACCGCAAGGACAAGTTCGCGGAAGCCCGACAACTGCGTGAAAAGCTGGCCGAAAGAGACGGCGAATTCAGGCAAGAACAACGCAACCATGTCGATACAACCAACGACTTGAAGGAGCAAACGGAACGCGCCGATGGGCTGGAGATCGACCTTCAGAAAACCACAGCCGATCTCGCCACCGAAAAGGAAGAACGGCAGAAGGAAAGAGACGCCGCCGAAGCTCAAAAAAGAGTGGACGACGAAAACATCGCCCGCCTCGAAACGGAAAAGAAACAGGTTACGGAAGACTTCGAAGCACAGATTCAAAACCTGCAGGAGCAACACGGCACCGCCATGGAACAGGCCCGGCAGGAAATGGTCTTGGAACACAAACGGGGCTATTCGGAAGGCTACGACTTCGCAATCGAGCAAATGGGAGGAGTCTTGGCTAAAGGCGATAAAAACGCGACTGAGGATGCCGGAAGCGTCTTCGACATTACCGAGCCCGACGTACCGCCCGAAGGTGCAATTCCCGTAACCGCGACCGCCACCCCGGACAGCGTTAAGAAATACGGTTTGGCCACCCACATCGCCCGCATCGACAGTCGCGACGGCATCATCATGTTGCCCGTGGGACAAGGAAAAGGAGTCTCCCCCGGAGGCATTTGGACGGTGTACAAGGATCGGAAGCCCTCCGCCCGCATCAAGGTGCAAAGCGTGGAAAGAGCCTTTTCCATCGCCTACATCCTTCCCCGCTTCGGAAACCCCTCACGCCTTCGCCCCGGCGACCCCATCCACGTCGTCCCCCAAGAGGAATCGGAGCAACCCAACTTTTGAAGATCGTAGGCATGACCTCTCCCTCTGTTCGGTCGGGCTTGCTTCTCTTGGCCGAAAAGGTCGCGGGCGGCTTCGACTTGTTTGCCGAAGGCAACACCGCTCGGGAAATCCCCACCCCACAAGATTGACCCGCTCCATCTTCTCACCTTGACCCGAACAAGAGCCCGCCCGATAAACATAATCGACATGAAACGACTCGCCGCCTTGTTTTTCCTCTCTCTTGCCACACTGGCTTTCGGGGGATGCTTCACCGCCACGCCCGACGACTCCCGTATTCCCCAAGGACGTCCAGCCAATTGGGAGTTCGGTCTCCCCGGCGGCTTCGACCGCGGCGGCTTCGGTCGCTGACTCGCCTCTTCTCCTGCCGCTACCTTCCGTCCGACCCCTTCCGTGAACGCCAGGGGCGACGCAACCGGCAAGCTGTACCTCGTCGCCACGCCAATCGGCAACTTGGGAGATCTTTCGGAACGAGCAGGAGATGTATTGCGAACCTGTGACCTCGTAGCCTGCGAGGACACCCGCGTAACCTCCAAGCTGCTCGCTCGGTTAAACGCCTCCCCCCCCACCCTCTCCTACCGGGAGGAAAACGAACGCCGCCTCGCCCCCAAGCTAGCGGACCGAATCGAAGCCGGGGAAGCCATCGCCCTCGTGTCGGACGCGGGCTTGCCCAACCTTTCCGACCCAGGCTTCCGCCTCGTACGCGAATGCCGTCGGCGCAATCTGAACGTGGTACCCGTGCCGGGGCCTAACGCCGCCGTAACTGCCCTCGCCGCCTCGGGTCTGCCCACGGACAAGTTCCTCTACCTTGGCTTCCCCCCTCCCAAAAGTGCAGCCCGCCAACAATTGTTCGCCACTTGGAAGGAGTTTCCGGGCTCCCTCGTACTATACGAATCCAAGCACAGAATTGACAAAGCTTTGGCGGACGCGGAAAAGGCATTGGGGCCGGACCGTGTGATTTGCGTAGCCCGAGAAATGACCAAGGCCCACGAGACCTTTCACGTCGGCCCACTCGCCCAAGTGCAGGAAGACAGAAAAAACAGTTCGGGTAAGGGTGAGTTCGTGGTGGTTATAGCGCCGGAAGGTTATGAACTGTAGGGAAGAAAAAACCGTCGCGGTGATGGACGTGGGGAGCAACACGATCAAATTGCTCGTCGCCAGCGGAACGCAAGACAGTTCCCTCCTGCCACTCCTTGAACACAGCGACCCCACCCGTATCGGCACTGGCATCGGAAAGGAAGCGCCCGTTCTCTCCGAAACAAGCATGACAGAAGGGGTGAAAGCCGTGGAACGTCTCTTCGAAAAGGTTGAACCTTTTGCCCCGACCGCCTGGCGCATCGTCGCCACAGGTGCCGTTCGCGACGCCTCCAACGGGACGACTTTTGCGGAAAAAATACAAACGAAAACGGGTCACGCACTCGAAATTCTCTCGGGTGAAGAAGAAGCGGAGGGCATCGCCTCGGGATTAGCGACGGATGATGAAATCGCCCGGCGGGCTTCCTTCCTCGCGTGCGACCTGGGAGGAGGAAGCTTGGAACTCATAAGAGTGGAGAAAAATGCCACGAGAGCCGCGCAAAGCCTGCCCCTCGGCGCCGTACGCCTCACGGAACGTTTCCTCGCCGATCCCACCAGCCCCATTTCCTGCGAGGAACTGGAACGCATCTTCGCTCACGTCCGCGAGGTCTTGTTCACTTCCGGGTTTCCCTTGCAGGCGCCCGGCTCCGAACTCGTGGCCACGGGAGGCGCCTTCGTCTCCGCCCGAGCCGTTCTCGCCGAACGCGAAGCCATTCCATTCGAGGAGAGGGCCAAGCTGTCCAAACAAGACCTCGCCGGCTTGCTCGCGGAAACCCGTTCCCTGACGGCGGAGCAACGCATCGAACGCTTCCCCGCCCTGCCGCCCAACCGGGCAGACATCACCCCCGCCGCCTTGGCCTGCATTCTCGCCCTCATGGAGACCGCAAGCGCGGAAACCGCACTCAACTCACTTCGGAACCTACGTTACGGAATCGCCGCAAGCATGCTTGCTTACAGTAGCTAAAGCTCCGTCCGTACCCCGTAAGGATCCCCACGGTTATACTGGGTTGCCGCCACCCAAGGAGCTTGCAATGACAACGTAAAAAGGCGCCTACGCTCGTTACCGCTAGATTACCGCTCCAGGGCGGCCTCGACGATACCTGCGAAAGCTCGAGCGGTGAGGGAAGCTCCGCCGATGAGTCCGCCGTCAACGTCCGGTTGGGCGAGAAGCCCGGAAGCGTTTTCCGGCTTCATGGAGCCACCGTAAAGGATGCGTATGCCAGCGGCAGCGGAATCGCCGAAGAGTTCTGCAAGGGCGGCCCTGACGTCGGCGTGAACCTCCTGAGCCATTTCGTCCGTGGCGGTTTTTCCCGTGCCAATTGCCCAGACTGGTTCGTAGGCGATGACGAGATTTTCCACCTCGTCGTCAGGGAAGCCAGCGAGACCTTCGCGAACTTGGGTCCGCACGACGTCGAGGGTTTGCCCTGACTCGCGTTCTTCGAGGGTTTCGCCGATGCAGTAGATGGGCTTGAGGTTGTTGGCGACGGCGGCAAGGATTTTCTTGTTTACCGTGGAGTTGGTCTCGCCGAAGTATTGGCGGCGCTCGCTGTGCCCGAGTATGACGAAAGTGACGTAAAGGTCACGCAACATCTCGGCGGAGGTTTCGCCGGTGTAGGCACCCGCGGTTTCGTGGTGCATGTCCTGGGCACCGAGGAAAAGATGGGAGTCTTCGGTTACGCCGGAGACGGCGGCGAGAGAGGTGAAAGGTGGGCAGAGAGCGACTTGGACGGTGCTTTGGGAGCCTACGGCATCGTGCACTTCCTTTGCGAGAACGGCAGCTTCGGTAGCCGTCTTGTTCATTTTCCAGTTGCCGGCGATGAGATATTTGCGGGACATGGTTTTGCTTTCCTTGGTGAAGGTGGTTTCGTTGCGAGGCGGGCCTGAAAGCCGTTTTGTCTCGGCAACCGTTACTTGGTTTCGAGGGCGGCGACTCCGGGAAGTTCCTTGCCTTCGAGAAATTCGAGGGAGGCGCCGCCGCCCGTACTCATGAAGGAGACTTGGTCTCCGTAGCCGGAGCGGTTGATGGCCTTGACGGAATCGCCTCCCCCTATGATAGAGAGGGCATCGCTCTCGGCCACGGCCTTGGCCACGGCGAAGGTGCCCTTGGAGGAGCCTTCGATTTCGAAGACACCCATGGGGCCATTCCACAGAACAGTGGAGGCACTCCGGACTTCGGAGACATAGAGTTCGGTGGTCTTGGGGCCCACGTCCACGCCTTCCCAGCCGTCTTCGATATCGCCTTCCAACACCTTGGTTTGACCGAGGGTCTTGGCCCCGAAGTCGAGGGCGTCGGTGACGAGAGTGTCCAAGGGCAGGAGGAATTTGACTCCTTTTTCGGCGGCTTTTTCGAGGGCGGCCTTCGCCACCTCCACCTTGTCCGGTTCGCTGAGGCTATCCCCCACCTTCCTGCCATTGGCGAGGGCGAAGGTGTAGGCCATGGCCCCGCCGATGATGAGGACGTCCGCCTTGTCGAGCAAAGCGTCGATCACACTTATCTTGTCACTCACTTTGGCCCCACCGAGGATTACGACGAAGGGGCGTTCCGGCACGGAGGTCTTTTCGCCAAGAAACTCCAACTCCTTCTCGATGAGGTAGCCGGAGACCTTGACGGGCAGAAGCTCGGCCACGCCGAAGGTGGAGGCATGAGCCCGGTGGGCGGTGCCGAAGGCGTCGTTGACATAGGCCTCGGCGAGACGGGCGAGTCTTGCGGCGAAGTCCGGGTCGTTCTTGGTTTCGCCCGGATGGTAACGAAGATTTTCGAGTAGGGCGACCTGACCTTCCTCCAAGTTTGCCGCGGCGTTTTCGACGTCCTCGCCTACGCAATCGTTAAGAAAGAGAACGGGGCGTCCGAGCCGTTCGGCGAGGGCGGGAGCCACGGGAGCAAGACTCATGGAGGCTACGCGCTCGCCCTTGGGCCGTCCGAGGTGGCTGGCGAGGATAACCTTCGCCCCGTCTTCCGCAAGCTTGCGGATGGTGGGGAGGGCAGCGTTGATGCGAGTGTCGTCGGTAATGGAGCCGTCCGGGTCGAGCGGGACGTTGAAATCCACGCGGACAAAGACGCGTTTGCCGCGCCATTCCACGTCGTCTATAGTCTTTACCTTGGGCATGGTTCGATTTCGGTTGAAGGGTCGGGGAGCAAAAAAGGCGCGGCACCCGTTGAGGGGGGCCGCGCCTTTCGCGAAAGTCAAACGTTCGGGCTCAAAGGTGGGAGGCGACTTTCTTGAGCAGGTCCACGCAGCGATTGCTGTAACCCCACTCGTTGTCGTACCAGGAGATGAGCTTAAAGAAGTTGTCGGAGAGACCAATGCCGGAACCTGCGTCAAAGATGGAGGAGGCTGAGCAGTGGATGAAGTCGGAGGAAACCACTTCGTCCTCGGTGTACTCGAGAATCCCCTTGAGGGAACCCTCGGAAGCTTCCTTCATCTTGGCGCAGATTTCCTCGTAGGAGGTGGACTTCTCGGTCTTCACGGTAAGGTCCACAACGGACACGGTGGGAGTGGGAACGCGGAAGGCCATACCCGTAAGCTTGCCTTGCACTTCGGGGAGCACGAGCCCCACCGCCTTGGCGGCGCCGGTGGAGGACGGAATGATGTTGATGGCCGCACCGCGTCCGCCCTTCCAATCCTTCACGGAGGGCGCGTCCACGGGCCTTTGCGTGGCGGTGTAGCTGTGAACGGTGGTCATTAGACCTTCGGCGATGCCGAAGTTCTCCAGTACGACCTTCACGACGGGGGCAAGGCAGTTGGTGGTACAGGAGGCGTTGGACACGACGGTATCCTCGGGGCTGAGGTCTTCGTCATTCACCCCGAGCACAACAGTGCGGACGTCTCCCTTGGCGGGGGCGGAAATGATGACCTTCTTGGCTCCGGCTTGAATATGGCCTTCAGCGGAGTCCTTGGCCACGAAGAGGCCGGTGGACTCAATGACGACGTCCACGCCCAGTTCGCCCCAGGGCAGAGCGGCGGGGCCTTCGCGGACGGCGAGGCACTTGATTTCGTTGCCGTTGACGACGAGCGAATCCGCTGAGGGTGCCTCAACGGTGCCGTTGAAACGACCTTGGGTGGAGTCGTACTTGAGCAGGTAGGCGAGGTTGTCGGAGGGGACGAGGTCATTGATTGCGACGACCTCGAACTCCTTGCCGAGCAAGCCTTGATCGACAAGGGCGCGGAAGACAAGACGACCAATGCGGCCGAATCCGTTGATGCCAATTTTCGTAGCCATGGGAATGCGTATGCTTATTTCGTGGTGGTGAGTGAGCCTTGCGTGATTGGAAGGACCCGCAAGAGGGAAAGCAAACAAGTGAACCCGCAGAGGGGTTTGTTGGCAAGGTTTTAAGTGGCCAAGGCAGGGAGTCCTAACACGAGGTCAGTCCCTCTCGATCACCTTGACGAAGTCCTCCGTGGACTCCAGTTCCCGCTGCACGGATTCAATCAATTGGGGCAACTGGTCGCGAACGAGGCAAAGGCGCGAAAGAAGTGCGTCCGAAGGGGCCGAAGCCTTGCCGTGCCCGCTGAAACCGAACTCGCTCTCGTGGGTGACCCAATTCGCCAAGGTGACGACGTCGATGACCTCGTGCATTTCCGAACCGTGCACGCCGGATCGGTGTTCGGGATTGGGCTCGTGGTGCCAACGCACGACGGCCTCCACGAACCGGGACAGGCCCCAGTTCTTGCAGATGAGGTAACCAAGGTAATCGTGGCGGGGCGTCTGGTTGGCGAGTTCCGCACGGTGGAACTCCATGTCGTGGTCGAGAGCATACTGGCAATCCGCGAGGAATTCTTCGTCGTTCAACTTGTAGCGGGCAACTTTTCCGATGTCGTGCACGAGCCCGCAAGTGTAGGCCCGGTCGTGCCCCGACCTACCGAGGAACTTCGTGATCGAACCGGAGGCCACGGCCACGCCCAAGCTGTGCTTCCACAAGTCCTCCAAGCTGAACTTGCGCTCGGCCGAAGGGCCGGAGAACATTTCGAATACGGAGGAGGTCAGGATGACGTTGCGGATTTTCTCAAAGCCCAACGTGCCGATGGCCTCGCCCGCGTCAGCGACTTTCTCTCTGGCGCCGCGATAGAAGGCGGTGTTGGCCACACGCAGGATCTTCATGGTGAGGCTCTGGTCAGCGGTCATGATTTCCTCAACCTGAAAGGTGCCGGTGTCGGGGTTGTTGAGAACGTTCGTCAGTTCGTTGACGATCGTCGGCAACGTGGGTAGGTTCAGGCGGATAAGGTCCAAAAGCGCCTGATAATCAATCCTATGGCCTTGCTCAGCATACATGGGGCAGGAGGTTAGTTGCAACGCGCAACAAGGCAAGGGGGAAAACCACTGGTCGCGGGGTTACCGAGCAAGCAAGCTTGCCGACTATTTCAAGGATACGAAAATCTCGTTTGTGACTTCTTCGGCCAATTCCATCTAGTCCATTTTTTCGAGAAATTCCTGAACCAGCTTCTGATCCGAGGGAGCGGCGTTGCAGGACAACTTGTTTCTCAGAAACAAATGGGGAAGATGGACGACAAAATAGGATCGTATCTAAAGAAGGGTATTTGCATTGGTTGGGGTGTTAGCGAATCGCCCTCGTCAATTCCTTCTCCATCGGGCTCACCTTGACCTGCTTGGGGAAGAAGTTTCTACTATGGCAGGTCAGTTAATTGTGCAAAACTTGGATGGAGTGGGCGTCCACGTCCGTTCCTCTGGGAGCAACGAAAAAACCTCTTTCCTGCCGCAGGTCTTCCGCCAGCCTCATGCCCAAATCCACCTTGCGCACGGATGCTTCCTGCACGAGGCATCGGGACATGGTCTTGGCGAAGAGGCTTTTCAGAGCTTCGAGGATGACGGGGTCGTACTGCCCGTCCCGGCCGCGCAGGATGGTAAGTATCAGGTCTCGTTCGTGGCCTTCAGCCTCCAAATAATCGTAATCGAGTGCCACCCGTAGAATCGCAGCGGCCCGCCGAATCTCCGCCCGGACTGAGGTGTGCCGGTTGCCGTGGTCTCCGAGGCAGCCGAGTATCTCCCGCACGTCTTCGAGCCTCGGCACGTTGGCGAGGAGGTGATCTATGATGACGGGGAAGCGGTTCGCCACTTCCTGCAATTCAGGTCGAAGACCCTTTCGCCTGTAGACGTCCTCGGCCTCCTTGCCGGGCAGGGTGATGGCAGCCAGTTGAGAAAAGACGGCGGCGGTCTCGATTCTCCAGACGCACGGCTCCCTCATGCGGTTGGCAATTCCCTTGGCCAACCTCTTCACCCGGCGGGCTCGCCCGAAGAAAAGTGGACTGGCCGTGGCAAGGCCCTCGGTCAGAGCTTTCACGGCCCCCGCCAAAGTCTTTTGCAGAAGGATGCGCTCGGACTCCACCAGCTCCCTATGTCGGACGCCCTCGCGAATGGCATCCCTCAACATGTCGGGCGAGCACGGTTTAACCAGCAAACGAAAGATGTGACCACCGTTCACAGCGTTCATGGCCTCGGCGTAGCCACCCTTGCGAGTAAGTAGTATGGTGGAGACGCTGGGATCCCGTTTCTTCGCTTCCACCAAAAAGGCGGCCCCGTCCATCCCCTTTATCCTCAAGTCGGACAATATCACGGAAAAGGAGCCAGCCGTATCTATTTTTTCCAAGGCTTCCTCCGGGTCGGTAGCGAAGCGAAAATCGAAATCGCAACTCAATTGCCTTCGGAGTGCGTCGAGCACGGCCAACTCGTCGTCGACGCAAAGTACTTTTGGCAAACCTTCCTTCATCGCAGATTTCCTTCTCCGGAAGGAACAATACGCCCGTTTACCGGGAAAATCAAACGAGTCCTGAGTCCGGGCCGTTCGCAGGGAGTTCAGGAGCCAACAAGGGAGCGAAAGAGAGGAAAACCCAGCACTACGCGAAAGCCCAAGTCTTTTTCTCGATAAGAGGGAACCGCCTTTTCTCGGCGAGCGGAGCGGCAAAGCTCCCCTTCCCTCGCCCAACTCCCTCCCCGCAGCACACGCTTCGCTCCGCGTCCTGGCCCGATGGGGTCCGCCGCAAAGCCCTCGGCGTAAGGTCGGTACCAGTCCAAGCACCACTCGTACACGTTGCCGTGCATGTCCAACAGGCCCCAATCATTCTTTGGGTAGGAGCCGACTTTGACGGGTTTGTCCCGGGCGGAAGTAATCGAAGCGCCTCCGTACGGTTGATTGCTGTCGAAGTTCGCCTGCACACCGGAGAGGGAATTGCCGAAGGCCGTCGAAGTCGACGAACCCGCCCGGCAGGCGTATTCCCATTCCGCCTCGGTTGGCAGACGATACATCATGCCCGGCGGCAACTCACCCCGTTGGGCGGCCAGCTCGGTGCGCCCCCGGCAATAGGCTCTGGCCCGACCGTGGGAAACCTGCTCCACGGGATACCGGGCACGGTCCGTCCCGTTGTAATCACTAGGGTTAACTTTCATGACCGCCGACCATTCTTCCTGCGTGACCTCGTGGCGCCCCATCCAAAACCCGCCCGTCAGGACTACTTCGAGGGGCCCTTCGTCGGGCAGGCGCTCCGGTTCGCCCGCGGAGCTTCCCATGACAAAGGAGCCAGGCGGACAATAAACCAACCCGAGCGGTTCCAACTTGGGTGCCCACTCGGCCACCAGCTCGATCTCCTTCAGTCGCGCCTCGAACAAGCGGCGGCAGCGATTTTCGGGCGGAAAGGCTCCGTCGCTTCCCACACTCGCCTCGTTCCCCGCATCCAGAATAAGGCCGCTCGTTTTTTCCTCTTTGTCAAAGTCTACCACCCAACCACGCTTGGCCGCCCCTTCGCCGATGGTAGCGACGACCAAGCCTACCTCCCCTTCCGAAGGGAGAACGAACCCGCCGTCCGCGTCCGTCTTCACCTCCTCAGCCGTAGAGAGGGCGTCGGCCTCGCCCAACACGTCGTCGAGCAACCCCGCCCGAAAGCCCTCCCAATCCGCCTCCGCCTTCACCTGGGTCAGGCGACGGCTAAGCAGGAAGTCGATGCGGCGGCGAAAACGCTCGGCGTCCGTGCCGCTCAACACATATGCGACAGTACCCTCCGGGGCGCCGACGGCGGACCCGAAGGAACCGCGGGCTTCGTCGCTACCGCCGCACCCCGCCGACCATACAAGCAGGGCGGTGCCCTGCGAAAACGCGCCAAGGACGTAGCGAATGGACCGAAACCTCACCCCGAGCCCTCCGTTCCAAGCGGCAAACGAATGAAGAAAGTCGTGCCCACTCCCGCTTCCACCTCGAACCAAATCAGGCCCCCGTGCGACTTAGTCACCACGTTGTGGGCGATCGCCAGCCCCTGCCCCGTGCCCACGCCCACCTCCTTGGTCGTGAAAAACGGCTCGAACACCTTGGCCTGCACGTGCTCGGGGATGCCGCCGCCGTCGTCGCGAATGGTGATCACCACTTCATCGCCGTACTGTTTGGTGGACACCACGATGAGCCCCTTCACCCCTTCGGGCTTGGCATCCCGGATGGCGTGGGCCGCGTTAACGATCAAGTTCAACACCACTTGGTTGATCTCGCCCACGTTGCAGGGCACCAGCGGCAGGTACAGGTCGAGGTCCAATTCCAACTCGGCGTAGTACTTCCACTCGTTCGAAGCCACCACGGTGGTCGCCTGGATGGCCTGATTCAAGTTGTTGGGCTTTTTTTCCGAAGAGGCGTCGCGATGAGCGAAGTTCTTCATGGACTTCACAATCGTCGTGATCCTATCCATTCCCTGCAAAGCCTGTTCCACGGACTCCGGAGCTTGCTCCTTGAGGAAAGCCAGCTCCTTGGCGTCGGGCGGCTCCCCCTCCCCCGTGGCCACCGCCAGCAAGTCCTTCACCGCATCCCTGAGAAAAAGTACGTTGTCGTTCACGAACTGAGACGGAGAATTGATCTCGTGGGCGATGCCCGCCGCCAACTGCCCCACCGCCTCCAGCTTCTGGGCGTGCACGAGCTGTGTCTCCAGATCCTTCCTCTGATCCATCTCCTGCTCGAGTTGAGTAGCCTTTTCCCGCAAGTCCCGCGTCCTGAGGGCCACGGTCTCCTCAAGTCCGTGCACCAAGTCCCCCAAACGAGTCGTCAGCGACTTCACCTCCTGCGGACCAACCGCCGCAAGGGCGAAGGCCGTTCCCTCCTCAATCGTTTTCTCCGCCGCAGTCGCCAACCGTCTGATGGGGCGAGCCAGGCTAAGATAAGTGCGCCACGCCAACAGCATCGTCACCACAAAGTACAGGCAGGTGGCGCCGATCAGGAGCCAGTGCGTATTGGTTTCCTGCTCCTCCAGTTCCAACTTTCGACTCTCCAGCTCGTCGCGCCTATTTTGTCGCAGAGCGCCCGCCTCCTGCTCGAACACCAAAAGGTTGTGGTCGAGCACTCCCGCCGCCTCGTCGAACTCCTTGCGCCCTTTCCGAACCGCCACGCGGTCGGACCGCTTGGCCTGCATGGCCTCCTGATACGCCAGTATCGCCTCGCCTAGCTCGTTCAAGTCCCCCTCCAAGCCTGCCAAGGATTGAGCCTGGCTCAAGTCCGAATCCTGCAAGTCCCGCAAAAGGTGCTTCGATTTGGAAAGGGTCTCGTGAGCAATCACGAAGGTCCCGTTGAAATTGTCCGGGTACAAGTCCATCGCTTCGACCACGTCACGGACGGACGCCAAAAAGTCCCGAACCAAACCGTGACTCTCCGAGGCCTCACCCGACTTCTCCGTCTCGGCCCTCAATTCCTCCGTGGCGGCCTGAAGGTCGGTCAATGCCCACCAGCCGAAAAAGGCCAAGGCGGAGGAACCCCCCAGGCCCGCCAAGGTCAGGAAGATAACGTAGGCGCGTACCGACATGACTTCGACGTCTTCACCTTCTGAGCAACAGTCGGGAGCCGGAGCTTCCTCACGGAGCCCGTACCGTAACCAGGATTTTTTTCGGGAAAGGGCTCTGCTCGTAGCAAGCGATGTGGTTGCGCACGATCTGGATGAAGTGCTTGTCCACGTCCGTCCCGGAAGGCGCCACCAGAAAACCGCTGTCCAAGCGCAACTCCTGAGCCAGACGCATCCCTGGCTCCAAATTCTTCAAAAACACCTCCTCCACCTGATATTTTTGGTCTGCGATTGAATGGAGCTTAATCAGGGCCTCCGTGACCGCCGGATCGTAGAACTTCTCCCGGCTCCGCAAAGTCTGGACGATGAGGGCCGCGTCGTAACCCAGCTCCTCATAGTAATCGTAATCCAACGCCACCTTGATGATGGACGCCGCCCGCCGCACCCCATTCTCGTCGGGCAACTCAAAACGAGGCTGTACCTCGATCTTCGACAAGATTTCCCGCACCTCCTCCAATCGGGGAATCTTCGCCAGCATCTGCTCCGTCACGTTCGGGAAACGAGCCACGATTTCCTTCACCTCCGGAGTTAAATCCTTCTTGTGGTAGACATCCTCCGCCACCGACTCTGGCAAGGTGAAAGACGCGATTTGCGAGAAGATCGCCGCCACCTCTATGCGCCACTTGCTCGGCTCCCCGAGCACATCCGCCAACTCGCTCGCCATCCGCCGCACGCGCTGCGCACGCCCGAAAAACAAAGGCTTGGCCACCGCTAGCGCCTGCGTCAACGCATCCACCGCCCCCTTCAAGGTCTGCTCCAGAAGAACCTTTTCGCCGATGATCAACTCATGCTGTCTCACCCCGTCCTCCAAAGAACGGATCAAACGGTCCGGCGGACAAGGCTTCGACAACATCCGGAACACGTGCCCGTCGTTCACCGCCGCCATCGCCGACTCGAAGTCCGCGTGCCCCGTCAACAGCATCGTCACCACGTCCGGCTTATTCAACTTGATCGCCGATAGCATCGCAGCGCCGTCCATCCCCGGCATCCGCATGTCGGAAAGCACAACAGAAAACGGCCCATCCCTCTCGAATACCTCGAGTCCCTCTTCTCCCGAACTCGCCGTATGCAGGTCGAACCCCTTCCGCAAGTGCAACAAAAATCCCTTCA
>CAXGVD010000015.1:0-15425 GCA_964012695.1 uncultured Opitutia bacterium | reverse complement strand
CGCCACCCTCATTGGAATCATACTCCGAGGCTACGAGAAATGTCTCGCGGGCCTGAGTGCTGAAGACCTCCGCCGAGCCTGGGAACCACTCGACTGCCTCGCGGGCCGGCCCATCACCGCCCAAGTAGGCGAGAAAACCCTGAGGGGAAAGGCGGCAGGCATAGACGACTCCGGCGCCCTACTCCTCAAAACGCGCAACGGACGCGTGCAACCGCTCCACTCCGGAGAAGTGACCCTCAATCCGAAGAAGTGAACGGTCCATCCGAACCCATCCTCTGTGTGGACGCAGGCAACACCAACGTCCGCTACGGCATCCTAAGCGGAGGGCTCGCCTATTCCGTCGGCGAAGTCCCCTCCGACGCACTCCTCGCCGACCCCGCTGGACTCGCGGGCGTCCTCCCCAAAGGTGCCCAACGGGCCGCCTTCTGCTCCGTCGTCCCGGCCCTCGACCGCCACCTCGAAGAACATCTCCGCCTACTCTCCGGCGCCTGCCCCTTCCGCCTCACCCACCTCACCTGCCCCGCCCTGCCCGTACGCTATCCCGAACCCTCCGAAGTCGGACAAGACAGACTCGCCAACGCCTTGGCCGCCCGGACCTGCCACGGAGCCCCCGCCATCGTCGTGGACGTGGGCACGGCAGCCACCTTTGACCTAGTCTCCAACGAAGGAGGGTACGAAGGCGGCGTCATCCTGCCTGGCCCGCAAGCCCTGATCGAATGCCTCCTCGACCGCACCGCTCTCCTGCCCCTCGCCTCTCTCCCCGACGAGCCTCCCGAAGACCTAGTCGGACGCACCACTGCCGACGCCATCGCCATCGGAGCCTCCCACGGATTCCCCGCATTGATTAGGGATCTTCTCCCAAAAGTAAAGGAATCCCTCGCCCGCATCGATCCCGCTCCGTCCAAGGTCATCCTCACGGGCGGCGGCGCCTTTCGCCTCCGGGATATCCCAGACACCGAAACGGACGCTGACCTAACCCTCAAGGGCCTTTGGCTCGCTGCCTCACGAAGATGAAGGAGGAAACGGGCCGGTCGGAGAACGTGATCGAGGTCATCGACCTCGCCAAGTCCTACGGCCACGTTCGGGCCCTGGACGGGGTCACCTTTTCCGTGGCGAAAGGCGAAATCGTCGGCTTCCTCGGCCCCAACGGCGCAGGCAAGAGCACCACCATGCGCATACTTTGCGGTCTCATCCCCGCCGACTCGGGCGAAGCCAGAGTCAGCGGCGTCGATTTGGCCGAACAGGAAGGCGAAGTCCGCCGCCACGTCGGCTACCTGCCCGAAAACAACCCTCTCCCCGACGAACTGCGGGTCTCGGAATACCTCCGCTTCCGAGGCAGGCTCAAGGGCCTCTCCGGTAGCCTACTCCGCGAACGGGTGGACCGCTCCCTGGACCTCTGCGACCTCCGCCGTTCCGCCGCCGAAAGAATGATTGGCAACCTCTCGAAAGGCTTCCGTCAGCGAGTCGGCATCGCCGATTCCCTTCTCGCCGAGCCCAAAGTTGTCATCCTCGACGAGCCCAGCATAGGCCTCGATCCGCGCCAGACGGGTATCGTCCGCCGCCTACTCGAACGCCTGAGGGGCGAGGTCGCCGTACTCCTCTCCAGCCATGTTCTCTCGGAGGTCGAGGCCTGTTGCGACCGTATGCTCATCCTCAACCGCGGGCGCATCGTGGCCGAGGGCGGCCTAGCCGACTTGCAGGAAGAGTACGTGGACGAAACGGTGTTCGAGGTCGTGGCCGCAGGCCCGCGCGAGGTCATAGAAAAGGCTACCTACGGCGTGGACCCGAGCTGTGAACTAAAGGAAGAGGGACCGCCCGAAGCAAGCGGACATCGCCGCTACGTCTTCGCCACGAAAAACGGAGAGTCCGCCGCCGAAGCATCCCTCAGAGCCCTCGTCGGCGACGAGCAAACCCTTACCCGCGAGTTCTCCCTTTGCCGCCCCGACCTCGAAAGCATCTTCCTCAAGGCAACCAAGCGAAGCTGGGAGGAAAGTGCTCTTGTCCGAGACCTCGCCCTCGAAATTCCAGACACGGAAGAGGAACTTCCCCCCCGAAGGGAAACGAACGCCGACAGTCAGGAGGGCCTGAATCCTTCATGAGGGGCTACGTCGTCATCCTGCGCCGAGAGGTCTTCACCCTATTTCTCTCACCCGCCACCTACCTCGCGGGCTTTTACTTCCTTGCACTGCTCGGAGTGGGGTTTCGCTTCTTCCTCGAAACCTTTCTGCACACCCACTGGATCCTTCCCCCCCTGTCCTCCCTCGCCGCAGCTCTGGTCTTCGGCTCCCCCGCCCTCGTGCCCTTCCTCACCATGCGGAGCTTAGCGGAGGAACGCCGACTGGGCACTCTGGAAACACTGCTAGCCACACCCGTCTCCCCCGCAGCTGTGACCATCAGCAAGTGGACCGCCTCCTACCTGTTCTTCCTCTTCCTCTGTCTCACTGCTTTCGGCTACCCCCTCCTCACCTCTTGGCTCTATCCCGTGGAAACGGCGGGTCTCCGTCTGCTCGAACCCGCTCAACTCATAGGTTGCGCCCTCTACCTCGCCGCCGTCGGAGCCGCCTTCACCGCCATCGGCATCTTCTCCAGCGCCGTGACCCAGAACCAGATGGTCGCGGGTATGTTGGCCTTCAGCCTCATCACTCTTCATCTCGCCTTGATGACCTTCTTCCACGGCTCCACCCCCGTATCCGCCAACGATTCCTTCCTCCACACCTTCCTGCGGGAAGCCACGGGGTCACTAACATCGGGCCTGGACAAGCTGGAACACTTCGTCCTAGGCGCCCCGGAACTGAAGACCCTCATCCACTTTTTCGTCACCACCGCCTTGTTCCTAGGACTAGCCACCCTCGCCACGGGACGCTCCGCCAAGTAACATCATGGACTTCGGAAACGCAGCCCGCAACCGTAGGATTCACGTCTGGACCGCCGCCGTATTGCTACTCTCCCTCGCGATGGCCCTGAACTTCCTCGCCTCCCATGTCTCCCTGCGTATAGACCTCACCAAGGAAGACCGCTACTCCCTCTCCGGAGAAACCCTCGCCTGGCTTGGCAAGCTGGACAGGCCCGTGGACGTCATCATCACCATCCGGGAGTCCACCTCTCAGCCCAAAATCGTCCAACGCCTCCTCCTAGACCTAGGACTCACACTCGAAGCCTTCGAAAACGCCCCCTCCTCCTTTCCAATCCGCATGCACCAAGTGGACGTCAACGCCCGCAAGGCCCACGCAGATCTCATCGAACGCTACGACCTCACCGAGCCCAACCTCATCCTCGTGGCCTCCCCCGGCAAACAAGGTGGTAAAACCCCCGTCTTCCACTTCCATGACCAAGCCGACACGGACAGTCCAGACAAGTTCCGCTCCCGCGCCTCCAAAGCCCGCGATTCAGTAATGGAATCCGGATTCTACGCAGACTGGCGGGAAGGCCCCAACGACGCCCCCGAGCCCGGCTCCTTCCAAGGCGAAGAAGTCATCCTTCGAGCCATTCTTGGCGTGGCCCGAAACCGCGAAGGCCCGAACGTCGTTTACTTCACCAAGGGGCACGGAGAAGCCGGCCCCTCGGACATGAACCGCGAGCGAGGCTACTCCGAAATGCAAACCATGCTGGAGCAGCGCAACCTCCACGTGGACACCTTGGAGGCGGGCGCATCGGCCCGCATACCGGACGACGCCGCCCTCGTCGTCGTCGCCTCCCCAAAAGCATTCTTCCACGAACAGGAAGTTGCCCGCCTGCGCTCCTACCTTTCGGAACGAAACGGCAACCTGCTCCTCCTCTTGGACCCCATACCCGACGCCTCCCCCGACTTTCCCACCTTCGGCCTCCGCCCCCTCCTCAAGGAGTGGGGCCTGCAAGGCCACGACCTCCGCATCCACGAACCCATGCAGTTCGCCATCAACGGCGACCACCCTCTCCTCATCCCGTCCAAACCCCACCCCGTCGTTGCCCCCATCTCCACCCTCGGGCTCCAGCTCTACGTCCGGGCTTGCCGCCCCATCACGAGGACCGCCGAACCGCCCGACCAAATCGAAACCACCGAACTACTAAGTTCATCCCAGTACTCTTTCGCCCTTGACGACTGGCGAACCAGGAAACCACCGTACGAGAAGAACGAATTGCTCGACCTCCCCGGCCCCGTGCCAGCGGCGGCTCTCTCGGAAAAAAAGCTCCAGCCCAGGCACGAGGTCGATATCCGCGGAGGCAAGCTCGCCGTCTTCGGCAGCTCCAGCCTGTTTTCCAACGGACGCCTCCACTCGGGAACGGGCAACCGCAGCCTGCTACGCAACATCACCCACTGGTTCATGGACGAAGGGGACATGCTCGACGTCCCCCCGAAACCCGTATTACGATACTCCGCAAAGATGAGCGAAGAGCAATACGACTCCCTTCTCCACTCCCTAGTACTTATTCCCGCCGGCATCGCCCTGCTCGGGTTGTTCGTACGCTGGCTGCGCAAAGACGCCTAACAGCCATGAAGCGTTCGATTTGGCTACTCCTCGTTCTCAACGCCGGTGCCTTCTTATGGATTTGGAATACCTACCGCGGCGACGACTCCCCTCAACCGCTTGAAATCCAACTCGTAGAACTCCTCGGCTCCCCCAACCGCCTGACCATACAAAGCGGCTTTCCTACCGCCACCAGCCTCACGCTTGCCAACAACGATTCCGAGTGGTTCCTCGAAGCCCCCGCACGCTGGCCCGCCTCCCGGCACGCCGTATCCAAGCTCGTTAACGCACTCAGGCACATCGAGGCTAGGCGCATCTTCACATTGGATGAAATCAAGGAGAACGGAGAAACCCTTGCCGACTACGGACTCGACCAACCCACCCTCACCCTTCTGGCCGAATCTTCCGCTGGCTCCGTCACCCTCGCGTTCGGGACCGCGACCCGCGACAAACGCGAACGCTACGTCCTTCCCTCCTTTCCCGAGAACGACGGTAAGGAAATCTGGGCCGTCAAGGATTCCCTCCGCCAAGCCGCCTCCCTCCCTGTCTCCGAATGGATGGAACGCAAGTTCATCAAACCCGACGTATACGACGTCCGGGCCGTGGCAATTCGAGCAACCCGAGGAGAGGCACTCTCCCTCACCCGCCTGCGGCGCGAACCCAACGGAGGCTGGGCCCTCACCTCACCCATCAGTTCCCCCGCCGACGCTAAAGCTACAGAACTCTTTCTCAACGAACTCACCTCCGCCCACGCCCTCCGCTTCGTCACCGACGCCGCCGAAGCAAAAGCCCTCTCCACCCGCCTCGAAGCCCCCGCCCTCCGCTTGAGCGTGGAGGGTGGCTCGGGAGGAAGCGCCTTGGTGGTGGGTGAACCCATCGAAGGACTCGAAGGCACCCGCGTCCGCCCCGCCAAAGTGGAAGGACTCCCAGTCGTCTTCCTCGTGGACGAGTCCTTCGTCTCTCTCCTCACCAACGCCGAAAGCAGGCTACGCGACCGAAGGCTCCTCGTCTTCTCGCCACAGTCCATCACCTCCATTGAAATTCACGACCCCGACGATCGCCTCTCCCTCCACAAACTCGAAGACGGACGCTGGGACGCCCTCCTTCTTGACGGGGACGGTGAACTCACCCAAAGACCGGGCGACGAGGAGTCCATCAACGAGTTCCTTCGCGTCCTCCTCACCCTGGAAACTCTCTCCTTCGTCACTGACGCCCCCTCCAGCGACGACCTCAAGACCTACGGCGTAGCCCCCCCCGAACGCACCCTCGTCCTCAAGCGAAACAACGGTCCAAAGCTCACACTCCACGTCGGAAAATACTCCGAGAGCGCCTCAGGAAGGTACGCCCGAGGCGAGCAAGGCGGCTACGTCTTCACCGTAGACGAAAACCTTCACGGCCTCCTTCGACCCTCCATACTCCAATTCCGCCAACGCCTCGTGGAACGCCTCCCCGAAGGCGCCGAAATCCGCTCCATACACCTGCTGGACCTCGACGGAAACGTCACCGCCCAAGCGATGGACGCAAACGTAACCACTTCGCTCGCCCCAATACTGCGCCACTTCCGCGCTGGAGAAATCCTCGCCGAAAAGTATTCCGAAGACGGAGTCCTCTTCCGAGGCGAAGCCAATCCCTGGCGCTACGAACTCCAAGCTGAACTCGCCCTGCGCGACGGAAACTCCGAACAAAACGAAACCCGCGTCTATCGCTTCACCGAACGTCTCGGCGGTCGCTCCTGGCCCGCCGGCTCTCCCTCCGCCGGCCTCACTTTCCTCCTCCCATCTGAGATGATTGACGCCCTCTCCGTCCTCCTCCCCGCAGACGGAAACGCCACGCCCCCGAGTCCATGAAAAACTGGGACGCCCGACGAAATACCTCCGGGCTCGCCCGCGTCGAGAAATGGACCCTACTGCTACTCCTCTTCACTCTAACCCTGCAGGCCCTCCTCATCGCCTTGCGCGACAAGCCGTTTCCCATTCCCGCCTTTCTCCTCGCTCAAGCCAAGGAACAGGTAACCGCCCAAGGTCTCGCCTTCACCACGGGAAAAGCCGTTTTCACCCTAGATGGACGCATCACCATCTCCGACATCCGAATCCACGCCGACCATGGCAACCTCCCACCCTTGGCCTTCGCCAGACAGGTCTCCGTGAAAATGAACTACCTCTCCATCCTCTCGGGCCGCTTCCTGCCATCCAGTGCCTCCTTCCAAGACGCTTGGATCCTAGCAGACGACAAGGCCGACCACCCCGTCCTCGAAAAACTATTCGGCCACGCCCAGGCAAAAGGAAACAAACTTTTGTTCCACGCGAGCTCGCAAATGGGTTCTGCCGTCATCGACCTGCGCGGTTCCTGGACTCCGAAAAAAACAACCAAGGCCAAAACCGACCGCAAACCCTTCGAGTCCCCCTTCATCCGCAAAGACTTTCCCACACTCCGGCAAAAAACCTTGGACCACGCGAACCGAGCCCAGGACTGGCTCGCCCAAGCTCGAAACCCCACCCTCCACGGCCACCTCACCCTCGGCGAGACCAACAGGCTCCACATCCTTGCCCTTAGCGATTCCTTCACCCACCCCCACTTCACCTCGGGCGAACTCCAAGCCCAAGCCACCCTCCGTAAAGAGGCCAACGCCTCCCTTGCCGGAAACTTCCGGCTGGACCTACGCCACATGAAAAGGCCCTTAAAGGACACCAACATCACCCTCGACCACGCCACCCTCCAAGCCCGCGACTTCGCCCTCACTCCGGATCGCTCCCTCACACTTCCCTCCCTCATGGGCCGCGCGGACGGCCTCCGCCTCTCAGGCAGCTACAAAGCCACCCTCCCCACCCTTTACCTGAACGCAAAACCCCTCACCCTCGCCTCCGTGCCAACCTCTCTCGACGGCAACGCCTCCGCCTCCCGCTCCTCCCACCGCCTCAACCTCTTCGCGGGTATGGGCTCGGGTTACTCTCTCCTCTGTCTCTCAGGCTCAGTTGAACCCTTCGAGTCCGCCGCCGACCTTTCCCTCCGTCTCTCCCTTCGCCCCGAAGACTTCGAATCCGCCACCCTCCACGACTGGTGGGAACGCAATCTCCTCCGCTCCACCACGCCCGTACGAGGAGAAATCGGCCCCATCCGCCTCCGAAAGGACCGTTTCCTCGGAGCCCGCTTTTACCTGCACGCAAAAGACCTCGTCGTCCGCGGTTCCCCCCCCGCCACCTACCGCCTTCAAGGCTTCTTCACCCCAGAAGGCGACCTAAGAATCCCCCATGCCTACGGCAAACTCGGTGAAAGCGAAGTTCGCGGCTCCTTCGAACAAAACTTCGCCCAAAACCTCGATTACCGCTTCCTCCTCGAAGGCCACTGCCTTCCCACCGAGCTGAACACCTGGCTTCGCCCTTGGTGGGACCACATCTGGCTTGACTTCGCCTTCGGCCCTACCCCGCCCTTCGGAGACTTCGAAATTAAAGGATGCTGGAAAACCGGAGGCGCCCGTACCCGCGTCTTCGGATTCGCCCGCTTCGCCGACGTAACCTACCGCGAACTCCCCGTCGAAACAGGCTCCCTCAACATCGTCGTGACCCCCGAAAACACCCTCCTCACCCGCATGAGAATAACCCCGCCCCAAGGTCAAGCCGAAGGCCGAATCTCCTTCCCCAGAAGCCGCTCGGGCCAACCCCTCGCCCTCCAATTTGACTTTCAGGGCTCTCTCAATCCCGCCCACTGCCGCCGCGCCTTCGGCTCCACCGCCGAAGAAGCCCTCTCCCGCTTCGACACCAACACCACCGTGCAAGCCACCGCATCCGGCTCCGTACTCCTTACCCCTCCAAACTCTCCCGAAGAACGCACCCTCACCCGCATTCGCGTGGAAGCCAATTGCTCCTCCCCCATAAGATACTCCGGCCTACCTCTCGACCACCTCCACATCCGCCTCCAATCCACTGCCGACGAATCCCTCCTCTCCCCCCTCCGCTTCGGACTCGCTGGCGGAGACGGACTCGGAACCCTCCGCTTCCAGCACGACTCCAACGACACCGCCCTGAACCTACACCTCTCCATCCTCCAAGCAAACCGCGCCCGATTCGCCCACGCTCTCAGCCTCTCCTCCGCCTTCAGGGAACCTGAACCAGACAGCAATGCCTCCGAAACCCCAAACGCGCCCACTGATGGGCGAAACGGCACACTCACTCTCCACCTCCAAGCCCAAGGAAACCCCGAAAAGCTCTGGGGCTTCGAAGGCAACGGCTCACTTCTCGTGGACGACCCCGAACTTCACCGCATCCCCCTCTTCGGTCCCCTCTCCACCCTCCTCAAGGAGTCCCCCGTGCCTATCCCCTCCGGCTTCCGCTTCAAACGCCTCCGCGCACCCTTTCTCCTCCAAAATGAATTCGCCCTCTTCGACAACCTCGAACTCTCCGGCCTCACCTCCCTCCTCCTCGCCAACGGAAAAGTAAACCTGGCCAAGGACGAACTCGACTTCGACGCCAGGCTCCACCTCCTCGCCGGCATCTCCATTCCCCTCCTAGATAAAATCGTCAAACTCGTGGACCCCCTCTCTTCTCTGGCCAACCTCAAAATCAGCGGCTCCTTCGAACGCCCGGAGTGGAAAGCCAAGTTCAGCCCCAAAGCCGGCCCCTTCAAACTCCTCGGACCTTCTACGAAGAAATCCGAGCGCTAACGCCCCTCTTCCTCATTCTAGCGTTGCGCGACGCCACCTTTTCCTCATTGAAGACAAGGTACAGTCCCTCGCAAGCACATCAATCACGCACCAATAGGAGAACGAAACCTTGGACCTTACCGACCTCAAGGGCATCATCAACATGATGCAGCGCTCGGACCTCACCGAACTCGAAATCGAAGTGCAGGACCTCAAACTGCGCCTCGCCAGACCTAACCCTGGCGCCGCCCCCGTCCTGACGCACGTCGCCCCCGCCGGCTTCGCCGCTCCCGCAAACGTCTCCGCTCCCGCTCCGGGAGCCCCAGCTCCCCCCGCGCCCTCGGAAGACGACGAAGCCCTTTTCAAGTCCCCTATGGTGGGCACCTTCTACCGCAAACCCAATCCCGACGACGCCCCCTTCGTGGACAACGGCTCCAAAGTGCAGCCTGGAGATGTCCTCTGCATAATCGAAGCCATGAAGGTCATGAACGAGATCAAGGCGGACCGGGCCGGCATCGTCGACGAAATCCTCATCGAAGACGCCTCCAGCGTGGAGTACGGGCAACCGATCTTCCGTATCACCTGAACGGGGTCTCGCTCCACATGATCAGCAAGATCCTCATCGCCAACCGCGGGGAAATCGCCCTGCGCATCGCAAGAGCCTGCCGAGAACTCCAAATAAGCACTCTCGCCGTCTATTCAGAAGCCGACGAGCAATCCCTCCACGTCCAGCTGGCCGACGAAGCCATCTGCATCGGTCCCGCCCCGGGTTCCGAAAGCTACCTTCGTGCCGAACGCATACTAAGCGCAGCCGAAATAGCAGACGTGGACGCCATCCACCCCGGCTACGGCTTCCTTTCCGAAAACGCCGACTTCGCCGAACAGTGCGAAGCCAGTAACATCACCTTCATCGGACCCGCCGCCGAAACCATCCGTAAAATGGGGGACAAAGCCCTCGCCCGCGAAACCGTCTCCAAGGAGGGCGTGCCCATAATACCTGGAAGCGACGGACCCCTCGAAAACGAAAAGGAAGCCCTACGCGTGGCAAAGAAAATCGGCTTCCCCGTAATCGTCAAGGCAGTGGCCGGCGGAGGCGGGCGAGGCATGCGCGTCGCCCACAACGCCGCTTCCTTCACCAAGGAATTTCAAACCGCCCGCATGGAGGCCGAAAAAGCCTTCGGACAAGGAGACCTTTACGTCGAGAAATTCCTCGAAGACCCTCGTCACGTAGAATTTCAAATCCTCGCCGACAAACACGGAAAAATCATTCACCTCGGCGAGCGGGACTGCTCCGTCCAGCGCCGCCACCAAAAAGTCATTGAAGAAGCACCCTCGCCCTTCCTCGACAAAACCCTCCGAACCCGCATGGGCAAGGCCGCCATCAAAGCAGCCCAAGCCGCAAACTACGTCAACGCGGGCACCATCGAGTTCCTCGTGGACGCCAAGGGCAACTTCTACTTCATCGAGATGAACACCCGCATCCAAGTGGAACACGGCGTCACGGAAGAGGCCACGGGTATAGACCTCATCAAGGAACAGATACAAATCGCCGACGGCCAACGCCTCGCCTACAACCAGAAGGACATCACCTTCTCCAAGCACGCCGTAGAGTGCAGAATCTGCGCCGAAAACCCCGCCGCCAATTTCGCCCCATCCCCTGGGAAAATAGACCTCTACTACCCGCCGGGAGGCCACGGCGTAAGGGTGGACTCCCACGTCTACGGCGGCTATGTAGTCACCCCACACTACGACAGCATGATCGGCAAGCTCATGACCTACGGGCGCACCCGAAAAATCGCCCTCGACCGAATGTACCGGGCTCTCGGCGAATACCTCATCCGAGGCATCCACACAAACGTGGACTTCTGTAAAGCCATCGTACAGGACCCCACCTTCCGCCAAGGAGAAGCCACAACCGGCTACGTCGAAGATTTCCTAAACCGCACTCCCAAGGACTTTAAGGTGAAACCCGAACAAACCTGACGCCATGGCCGACAAGAAAAAGCAACACGCGGAAGCAAGCGCGGAGGTGGACGAACAAGTCTCGATTCCCTCCTTGACCGAAGACAGCAATGAGTTGGGCGTCATCCGCATCAACAACAGCGTCGTAGCGGGTATCGTGCGGCTCGCCACCAAGGACGTACCTGGCGTCGTGAACGTAGGAGGCGGCGGCGTCGTCGAAGGCATCACCGAGTTCTTCTCAAAAAAGGAGTCCGAACGCGGCGTCACAGTCGCTGAAGCCAAGGGAGGCGGGTACGAAATCGAAGTCCGCGTCACCCTCAAGTTCGGCATAGACTTGGCCAAGACCGGCGTCGCCATCCAAGAAGCCGTGGGCGAGCAAATCCTCTCCATGACGGGCAACCCCGCCTCCAGAATAGACGTCGTCATCGACGACATCAAGATGGACGCCCCCGACAAAGACGACGCCCCCCTCCCCGCCCTCTCTGAGTCCGCCAACGAAGCCTAACCCCTCCCCGCTGGCACAGTCGCCATGTACGAGTCGAGCCCTCCACCCTGGGAACTCACCTTCTCCGAAGCCATCCGGGACCCCCTTTACCTCGCCACCGCAGCCACCTTCGCGGGAGTCCTCCTGTTCCTCTACCTCCTCGGCAAACTCAAGCGCGAACTCATTCCCGCCTTCAGAGACGAAGAAGGCGCCGTCCAAATCACCCCAAACGCCCTGCACGAACTCATTCGCAAATCCTGCGAGGATCTCCCCGACGTTTACGCTCCCACTACCAAAATCGTCAACGAACGAGGCAAACTCCGTCTCCTAATACGCCTCCGCGTAAACGCCGACTGCAGAATCAAGGAAACCCGCTCCGCCCTTCGCAAGCGCGTGGAAGAAGTCCTCGTCACCAATCTTGGCCTCAAAAACTTCGCCGGCGTGGATGTAATCGTCAAAGGCTTCCAAGGCAAGTGACCCATCCCGGAGGCGCGGGCTTTCCGGCTATACGGGGACGAAATTCTATCCGCTACGCTTCTGCGCGGCGCCCTTGCCAATACTGGATTGCCGAGTCGGGACATCGGCACTACAAGCCAAAAAACTTGTAAAAGTTTCAAGTTTTCAGGACTTTCCGCCCCTCATTCGTACTCGACTTACGCGTTTTAAGAAACGCGACTCCCCCGCCTTATCCTCACCAGCCCAAAAAGCCTCTCCTTCCATCTTGGCCATTCCTTGTTGGTGGCTCCCGCTGTAATGCTCCAAGAGCCAATGCAGCTTCATCACGCTCAAGGGGAAGCTTTCGAGGCAAATGGCTCCCTCCATACATAGTGCCTTTCTTAGTTGCCAAACCCAAAGGGCTCGGCAATCCAGCCGGAACGAAAGGACGCTCCTAAAGACCTTAACTCCTTCTCGTCCCGCCTCAGAGCCGCAGGGCGGGCTTTCCGAAGCGCAGAGGGACGCCACTTCCTCGGACTTCAGCTTTCCAGCCTTCCTCGGCACGTTTCAGCCAGGCGTCCAACCGCAGCCAGGCCGTCCCGATAGGTTTCTCCAGCAAGGGGGAATAGCCGCCCGAGGTGACCCGGCCCACCTCCTCGCCACCCAAGCTCACCACCGCTCCGTCGCGGGGAATCCTCCGCCCCTCGGCAACATAGTGAGCTAGACGTCCCGGAGGTCCCGCCTCCCGCTCCCGGAGGAGAGCATCGCGGCCCACGAAGCCGCCAGACTTGTCCCAGTCCACCGCCCAGCCCAATCCCGCCTGCAAGGGCGTGATGGAGGCGGACAACTCATGCCCGTGAAGCGGAAAGCCTGCCTCCAGGCGCAAGCCGTCCCGGGCGGCCAAACCTGCCCACTTGAGCCCCAAGGGTTCGCCCGCTGCGCCCAAGGCCTCCGCCCAACTCTCGACGACTCCGAGCGAGCTATAAACTTCGAAGCCGTCCTCTCCCGTGTAGCCGCTCCGGGCAAGAAGCGCTTGTTCGCCGAAGACCTCAGGTTCCCGAAAAGTCATCTTCTGCATGGAGGCGATGTCCGTCCCCACCACTTGGGCCACGATGGCCTCGGCCGCCGGCCCCTGAACGGCCAGTTGCCCATAGGAAGCGGAGAGGTTCTTCAAAACGCAGGAAAACCCTTCGGTCAAGGCCGCCAGATGGGCGAAATCGGCCTCCGCGTTAGACGCGTTGACGCAGAGGAAATAATCCTCCTCTCCCCGCTTATAAACGATCAAGTCGTCCAAGGTTCCACCATCCTCCGTGCAAAGTGCAGAGTACACAGCCTGGCCTGGAGCGACGGACGAGACGAGGTTAGTCAGGGCATAATCCAGAAAACGCCCCGCCTCCGAGCCCGTCACTTCCAACTCCCCCATGTGGGAGACATCGAAGGCGGCGGCGGCCCGACGGCAGGCCAAGTGCTCCTCCAACGAACTCCCGTAGGCCACGGGCATCTCCCAGCCCGCGAAGGCGGTGAACTTGGCCCCAAGAGCCTCGTGAAAAGCACGCAACGGCAGGGGTTTCGGGCCAGCGGCGGCCTGATCTTCATTGTGAACGTTTCCTTGCATTGACGGAAAAAAGGTGGTTCGGTTAGAGAAAACGCATCCAAATGAAAAACCAATCGGGAAAACGCAACCCCAACCGACCGCAGGCACTGCTCCGCCCAGTCGTCGACTTCCCTTCGAACTGAATGGGCGCCACTCTAGACGAATCTTCCCCGACCGCGGAGCATCCAAGTAGCCGGACGATACGGCGAACCGCATGATAACCGAACTGGTTATAGCCATCGCCCTCACGATCGGAGTGTCCGCCCTCTGCTCCACTTTGGAGGCGATGATTCTGAGCGCCACTCCGGCGGAAATCGAAACCCTCAAGAAAAAGTCTCCAAAGAAGGGGAAGCTGTTGGAGAAGTTTCGAGACGAAATTGAGGAAACCACCTCCTCTATCCTCAGCCTCAACACCATCGCTAACACTCTGGGTGCCACCCTCGTGGGAGGCTTGGCGGAGAAAACTCTCGGCGGGGACGGCAACGTCCTACTCTATTTCGCCGCCGGCATGACCGTGGGCATCCTGCTCTTCGCCGAAATCATTCCGAAAAACGTCGCCGTTATTTACCGTGGAGGCTTTCAAGGCGCCCTCGTTCATCCCCTCGCCTGCGTGCGCTTCCTAATGGCCCCCGTCTCCAAGGTCTGCAAGGTCACCGTGCGGGCCATGGTGCCGGAAAAGCCCGAACGCGAAATCGACGAAGAGGAAGAAATCATCATCCTCGCCCGCAAAGGAGCGGAAGACGGGCGACTTTCCTCGGACGAAAGCGATCTGGTGGCCAACGCCCTCCGCCTGGACAGGCTTCTAGTGCGAGATATCATGACGCCCCGCACCGTCGTAACCGCCCTTGAGGAGGACCTCAGCGTGGGGGCCGTCTTCCGCAAACACCCGAACGTGCCTTTCGCCCGGATTCCCATCTACGGGGACACCATCGACTCCATCACTGGCATAGTCCGCCGCCGAGACCTGCTCCGGGCCAAGGCCGAAGCCCAGGACGATACCGTCATCAAGTCCCTCGCCCAAGACGCCCACTTCGTCCCCGAAAACGCCACGGCGGACAAAGCCCTTCGCCTCCTCCTCGCCGAACACGTCCAAATCGCCGTGGTTGCAGACGAATACGGCTCCACCGTGGGCGTGCTGGCCATGGAGGACATCGTGGAGAGCATCCTAGGTCAAGAAATCTTCGAATTTGATGACGTGGCCGTGGACATGCGCGAACTCGCCCGCCGCAAGCAAGCGGCGGCAGACCGGGGAGAAATCTTCGCCAGCTCTTTTTCCGAACCGGGAACCTCCAAAGCCTGATGCCCACCGAAAGCGCCCATTGGGTCCACGATCTCAGCCCCTTCCTGTTCGAATTCCCAGGAGAGATGAAGAACTGGGGTCCCGGCGGCATCCGCTGGTACGGCGTCTCCTACCTCTGCGGCTTCCTTGCCGCCGGCCTCCTCCTGCGCCACTATCACAAAAAGGGCAGAAGCCCATACGACGCCGACCAAATTCTCAACCTCCTTACCTTCCAAATCATCGGCGTCCTGCTGGGCGGACGCATCGGGCACGCCCTTCTCTACAACTGGGACAAGTTCGCGGCGGACCCCCTCATGCTTTTACGCGTGTGGGAGGGCGGCATGGCCAGCCACGGCGGCTTCGTCGGGGTCTGCGTGGCCACTCTCTGGTACGCCCGGCTGTCCAAGCAGTCTCCTTTTCCCGTTGGGGACGTTATAGTCAGCATCGTCCCGCCCGGCCTTTTTTTCGGTAGAATAGCCAACTTCATAAACGGCGAACTGTGGGGACGCCCCTCGGAGGTTTTCTGGGCCGTCCTCTTCCCTGGGGCGCCGGACTTTGCCGAAGGCATCGCCCGCCACCCCTCCCAGCTC